>DAOVFR010000006.1 GCA_030672805.1 Candidatus Krumholzibacteriota bacterium | reverse complement strand
GCTTCCTTACCGGAAGAAGCCGCCTTGGAGATAATCACCACATCCGGCGGCAGACCGAGATCCCCGGCGAATCCCGCTCCCTGAGTTCCGGCCACGCAATGCTGCGGCCATGCTCCTCCACGGCTCTTGAAGGAACAGTGGTCCGGCGGATGCCAGTCACGCGTCGCGACAGCCGGCAGTCCCGCCCCGCCGAACCGCTCGAGGTATCGATTGAGTACGGGGATGACTTCATCCCCGTGCGGGACCGGCAGGTTTCCCCCCGGCAAAAAATCGTTCTGAACGTCGACCACGATAAGGGCGTCCCCCCACCGCAGCCGATAATCATCTTTCATATCACTTTATGGAATCCGCTCTTGTCCCGGAACAACTTCGCTACATGGAGGAGTGTACCCCCCGATACGTTTTTAGTCAATTTCTCACCGGCCGCCGAGGAGAAAAATATTCGGGATCCCCGCCGGCGCTTCTGCTACTATCCCATGCGACAGCTGGAGATGCACCGGCCCTGTATATAACCGGCACACGCTGTCTGATTTACAGGCCATCAGTGTGAAATAATTTCACACCTGGTGCGTGTCCGCCGTATCGATCCCTGGCACGATGCTTTCTAATGTGTTTAATAGCAAGCGGTTAACTATGCTCACTTCACCTGGGATTATGGCACGTCACTTGCCTTTCAATCGGTTATGATGCGAACCAGGTCATGGCATAAGGTTCCCTTCACGGCGGCGGCCATCGGCCTGCTCATCTTCGCGGCGCCGTCCCGCTCACGCCCGGCACACGCGGCGGAGCATACACAGCACAGGCCGCTGCTGCTCGAGGAGATCTTCATCACCGGCAATACATACGTCAAGGACGGGGACATAATCGAATCGTCGAAGCTGGGTCCCGGCGATTCGCTGAGCATACAACTCCTCGAACGAGTGCGTCTGGAAATCCTGAATACTCACCGCCTGGTTTCCGGTGTGGAGTTCTCCACGAGGCCGGGGCTGCTGCGCGGAACCGTCATCCTGGTTATCGAAATCGAGGAACGCGGCAGGGCCTCCTTGAACACGGGATTCGGGTACCACGACCTGCACGGCTGGTTTCTCACGCTGCTGGGCACGCACATCGATTACCCGTTTGGAATCGATTCGCGCATGAACCTAGGCGTCCGTCTCGGGTTTCACCTGGCCGGCTTCGACGCTGAATGGGAGAAGCGGATCCCGCCCGGCGGCGGCCTGGGGTACGGTATATCCTTCCACATCTACAATCAGGAGCATCTATTCTTCGGAAGCGGCAGCGACGCGTCCTGGGACGGACCGGGCTGGCGGGAGCACAGCCAGGAGATCTCACGGGTCGGCAGCAAACTCTATCTTCGCTACAGGCATGGAGGACCCTCCCGTTTCTCTTTCGGGATCAGGGCCGAATCGGTCGAACCGGACAGCATGTTCAGCGACGTGGAGAACGACCGGGAACACCGATTCGACGATCTTCCCGAACCCCTGAAAGGCGAAACGAAAAAATCCCTGATCACCGGGATCTTCTTCCAAATGGTTCGTGATACGAGGGACAACCTTGCCTATCCTCTATCGGGATCATTCACCTTCTTCTCGCTCGAAGCGAACAATACGATACTGGGAGGGGACGAGGTCTTCTCGAAATCTGTCTTCGATTTCAGGAAGCATATCCATCTCGGCAAACACCGGGTCGTCTCGGGCCGCCTGAAGAGCGGGGTCATCTCTGCCGGAGCTCCTTACTACGAACGGTTCTCCATCGGCGGCATCTACTCGATCAGGGGCTTCCAGGAGCTGAGCCTCTCACCGGCGGAGGGCGACGACGGATTCTGGATCGCCAGCGGTGAACTTCGCGTTCCCCTTATCGCGTCGAAAGACGATCCTCCGCGTCTCGCGGGACTTTTATTCATGGATGCCGGGCAGGGATGGCGGCGCGGACGGACCTTCTCGTCAGCCGATATCGAGTCCGCGGCCGGTTACGGCATGAGGCTCCGCCTCCCCTGGCTCGGAACGCTCGGTTTCGACGTGGCAATACCGTTGTCGGAAGGCAGGACCGGCGACGATTTCCGTTTCCATGGTTCCCTGGGGTTCTCGTTCTGAGGAAATAACCGGTCAACACGATGAATACGGGCTGGAAATGTATCGTTTCAAGTATTTGCGGGGCTGTTCTGCTGTCCGGTTCCCTGGCGGTTCACGCGGCGGAGAAGACGCGTCCGTCGATCGTGCACGCCCGCCTGTTCATCGACAACGAACTGCTCGTCTGTGACGTGGCAAGCACGGGTCTCTTCCCGGAAAGGATCATCGGCACCGTCCGGAGCGGTCTGCCCGCCGTCGTGGAGCTGTTCTTCCATGTTACCGGACCGGATGATGATACGGTTGCAGAGGGGGTCCGTTCCTACTCACTCGGGTATGACGTCTGGGAAGGAGTCTATTCGATCACGGAGAACGACTCGACAATAATATTTCCATCCTTCCAATCGATGCGCCGCGTAATGGAACAGCTGAGAAACGTCACTCTCGTCCCCGTACACAGCCTGGTCCCCGCACAATCCTACAACGTGCGGCTCAGCCTCGCCGTCAACCCGCTCCAGGGCACGGACAGGCGAACCATCGATAGCTGGGTTCGCGAAAACGTCCGAAGAAGCAGGGACGATTCGTGGAAGGAGCAGGTGCTCAACGTCAACGAGATGATCGCTCACTTCTTTTCAAGGAACACAAACGCGGGGAACCGGAGCAAGTGGTACCATCTTGCCCGGTTCAGGCCCGATGCGCTCCCCGTCCGTGACACGGAGGTACGGTGATGTCGTTACGGCTCCGTCTCATCATCATCTGCCTTCTCGTGGCGCTGCTTCCGGCGATCCCCCTGTCGCTGCTCGTCAGTAATCTCCTGGAAACAAGCTTCAACATCGGCTTCAACGAGACGGTTTCCGGCGCGCTGGATGGAGGCATGACCGTATCCCGCGCGTATCTGGATCGCCTCCAGGTTGTATTCGAGAACGAAGCGGCAAGGATCGCTGCACGGTTCCCCGACTCCATTCCCGACTCGTCGCTTGTTATTTCGACACTGTCCGAAGGGACAGATCCGGGATCGATCGACGGTTTCGTCATCCTCGGCGGGACTGATCCCGTGAAACGTTCCGGGGAGGATGCTTCCGGCCGCATCGATGCGCCGCCGGAGGTTGATTCCGTCCTCGAACGTATAACGGGGGGTGTTCCGGCAACCCGGCGGGCAAGTTCCGGCCGCCACATGGAAGGGCTATCGTTCTTCGTCACGGATGACCGGTCCATCCGGCTCGCCGTCTGGCAGCCGCCGGCGGCATGTAACGGCGGCAGTCTCGTACTCTTCGGAAAGATCGACCCCGAATTCATCGGGGCCGCCCGGCGTGTCCTTGCAGGTCAACAGACATTTGCGAAGCTGCGCCTCGTCGAAGATAGCCTGAGCCGCAGCTTCTTCTATCCGTTCATCATAATATACGGCATCATACTCGTCATCTCCCTCGGCCTGGCGCTCTTTCTTGCGGAACGCCTCGCCGCCCCGCTCCGGCGACTCGCCTCCGCCACGACGTCCGTCGCCGACGGCAACTGGAGCATCCAGCTTGAACCGAAAGCGGGCGGGGAAATCGGCCGTCTCATCAGCGGCTTCAACAGGATGGTGCTCAGGCTCGAATCACAGCGCAGAAGACTCACCGACCTGGAGAAAATGGCCGCCTGGCGCGAGATGGCCCGGCACCTGGCTCACGAGATCAAGAACCCACTGCTCCCGATACGCCTGGCAGTCCAGGAGATGAGGGATCAGTACAAGGGAGAAAACGGGCAGTACCGGGAGTTCCTCGGCGAGTCGATGCGCGTGGTCGAGGACGAACTCTCGCACCTCCGGAAACTGGTCAGGGAATTCTCGGCATTCGCCAGGATGCCCGGAATGGTGCCGGTGCAAGGCTCCCTCCCACGCCTCGCAACGGACGTGGCAAAGCTTTATGCCGGGGCGCGTATCACTATCGAGGCCGTTCCCGGTGTTCCCGATTTCCCGTTCGACCCCGATCACATGCGCCGTGTTCTCGTGAACCTGATCGAGAACTCGCTGTCGGCCGTGCCCGACGGCGTCGCGGCCGCTGTAACGATAAAAATCGGCCGCAGCGGCGAGAACGTCATCGTGGAATTCAGCGACAATGGTCCGGGAATTCCCGGGGAGCACAGGGCCATGATCTTCGAGCCCTACTTCACGACGCGAACCGGCGGCACCGGTCTCGGTCTCGCGCTGGTGAAGAACATCATCCTTCTCCATGGGGGAACGATCGAGGTGGGCGGCGGTCCGGGACAGGGTGCAACGTTCACTATTACACTGCCGCTTGCCGGGCCCCGCGTGGAGTCTCACACGGAGGAAGGTTGAGTTATGCCGGGACGTGTACTGATAATCGACGACGAGCCCAACATCCGGAAGATGATGGAGATGATCCACGGGAACGCCGGATGGGAGACCGCATCGGCGGAGAATGGCGAGTCGGGTATCGCACGGTTCCAGCAGGACCCTTTCGATCTCGTGTACCTGGACCTCGCGATGCCGGATCGTGACGGCATCGACGTCCTCAGGGATATACGGCTCAGGAAACCCGATCAGATGATCGTCATCCTCACCGGCCATGGATCCATCGAAAAGGCAGTCGAGGCGATCAAGCTCGGTGCATTCGACTTCCTGGAAAAGGACTGCAGCAAGGAAAAGATCCTGCTGACCTCGCGGAACGCGCTGGACCGTCAATCACTCGCCGAGGAAAACCGGATGCTCCGCAGCAGGGTCTCGAAGCGCCGGAAGTTCCTCGGAACGAGCAGGGACATAAATGATATTCTGCAGCAGGTCGCGAGAGTCGCGCCGACGAACGCCCGTGTTCTTATACTCGGTGAATCGGGGACGGGAAAGGAACTGATCGCGAGGGAGATCCACGAGCGGAGCAAGCGTGCGGCCGGGCCGTTCGTGAAGGTGAACTGCGCCGCCATCCCCGAAGAGCTGATAGAAGCGGAGCTGTTCGGCAGCGTGAAGGGGGCATACACGGGTTCGGTCGCGTCACGCGAGGGCAAGTTCCAGGCGGCGGACGGCGGGACGATCTTTCTTGACGAGATCGGCGACATGAGCCTGCGTGTGCAGACAAAGGTCCTGAGAGCCATCCAGGAAGGCGAGATAGAAAAGGTCGGAAGCGATAAACCGGTCACGGTCGACGTGCGCGTGATAGCGGCAACGAACAAGGACCTGAAGCTGGAAGTCAACGGGGGAAGGTTCCGTGAGGATCTCTATTTCCGTCTCAACGTGGTGCCGATCGTCGCCACGCCCCTCAGGGCACACCCGTCCGATATCCCGCTGCTAGCAACTGAATTCATGAAATCTTACTGTGCGGAGAACGACCTTCCGCAGAAACGTTTCGATGACGAGGTGGTCAAGCTGCTCGGACGGTACCCGTGGCCCGGAAACGTCCGCGAGCTCCGCAACCAGGTCGAGAGACTCGTTATCATGTCGCCGGACAGGACGATCCGCGTGCCGGATCTAAGCGCCGAAATCAGGTTCGGAACGCCCATGGTTGGCAAGGCCGGCACTTCGACGATGCAGCGGACCGGATCGACGGGAACGGAGAGACAGCCGGCCCCGTTGCCGGAGAACCTTCCGCTGCAGGAGGCAAAACGAAGGTTCGAGGAGACAATGATCCGCAGGACGCTCGACCGGAACAACTGGAACGTCACGAGGGCATCCGAGGAGCTCGGTCTCGAGCGGACGAACCTGCACAAGAAAATAAAGATCTACGGCCTGACGCGTAACGGACAGCGGGATGAATGACGGTTGGAGTCGAAAACGAACAGGTGGTTCCGATACATCATCATGAAAGGATCGGCGATATGCGAAACGTGAAAAACAGAACGAAGCAATACGGGGTTGCATCCATCATTGCAACCGTCCTGCTCATCCTTTCGATGCCCTCGCAATCGGCCGGATCGGAGGCAGGCGGATCGGAGGCGATCGAAGGGGACAGGGGATTCTACCTCGGCATCAAGTTCGTCGGCTCATCCCTTCATACGGACAACAGTGCCGAGGAGGAGTTCATCATCAAGGATGAGGGGGGCGGCGTGCTGCTCGATATCGGGTACGGCTTTAACCGTACGTTCTCTCTCGAGCTCTCCATGGGCGGCTCGAACCACGAAACCTCGAAGCAGTCAATCGATGCCCATTTCTATACACTTCAGATATTCGGCTACTACCGGTTCTCGCCTCAACGCCCCTTCAGGCCATATATCAAGGGAGGGCTCGGCGCTTACGGCCTAGAACTGGATGAAGGGTCGGCCGATGTGCGTATCGAGGGAGGCGGAGTGGCGTTCGGCGGAGGATTCCGGTACTTCTTTTCTCCCCACTTTTCGATGGGAGTGGATCTCACCCTCAATATAATAAGATATGACAGGGCGAAACTCACGCTCGAGGGCTTCAGCATCGAAACGACGATCGATGAAGAGAGCGCCATGACGTCACTCGGGCTCCAGATGGCATACCATTTCTGATAATGTGCAACCGGTCAGTGACAGAACGGGAACGCCTGTGCGTGCATTGATGACAGCACGCGCAGGCGTTTCTTTTTCACCACAACAGTGAATTTTCACCACACTCCGAGCAGACAAGGCAAAATCGTATCTCATTTATATACATAGTGTTACGAAATCGCATGGTGGCACAATCCCTGCTTTTAATAATGGCATGAACGAATTCGAGAAACGGTTGGGCATTTACAGAGGAGGTCGAATCATGAATAACCGTTCCAAGGTGGCCGGGATCATCGCGGTGCTCGCCATCTTCATCGTGCAGGGTTGTACCAGCGACAGCCCTGTCGGCACGCCGGGCGGTTCGAAAGCACCTAACCTGCCTCCCTTATCGACGATGAAGATCGATATGTCGATCTTCGAGTCGGCGAACGTGGATGAACACTCGATTGCAGAAGGCAGGTTAAGCCTCTCTTCCCCGTTGGCCCACGGGCTCCGTCTCAATTTTCTCAACGCCGCCGTCAGGGCGCTGTACCTTCAGGTCATCGTTTACTCTGGCCTGGTCGAACCGGTAATGGCCTTCGAAGCCGCGATACACTCGATTCCACAGCCGCAGCAGGACGGATCGTGGCTCTGGACGTACATCGTCGTCGAGGATGACATTGAATACAGGATCTACCTGACCGGCAGGGAGCTGGAGGAGTACGTCGAGTGGACAATGGCGGTTTCGAGTTCCGGCACGGAGATGCCGCTCGACCATTTCGTATGGTTCGACGGACGCGTGTTCGACGACGGCGAGACCGGTTACTGGCAGTTCTACGAGCCGGTTTACCCGCAGCCCGCGGTGGCGGCGGCGTTTTCCGCCAGTCCGCCCCAGACACCGGGGGTACAATCGATCCGCATAGACTGGGAAGACACCAGGGACACGAACAGGATGATCCTTCTGGTCAACATGGAAGGAGTACCGGAGGAGGGAAACACGCTGACGTTTTACGAATCCTCCACCAGCTGCACGATCGATTTCTACAATGCGGAGGAAGGCACGAACGGCAACATCACGTGGTATCCCGACGGCTCGGGAAGCATCCAGTGGCCCGACTACAATGACGGGATGAGGAGCTGCTGGGACACGGATCAGATCGATACGGACTGCCCCGAGTAATAATCCGGGTGACTGCACGGACCCCGGCCGCCCAGCCCCGGCCGGGGTCACCGCCCGGGAAATTCCGATGATTCACCACCCGCAACCCGGTCTTGTATGTTCCCCTGACGTGAAAGCCAATGGTAGACCGTCTCTCACTCGTATCCTATAATCAATGCTCAATGGTTTTGACACGAGACGGCCTGTCGCAAAAGGAGTCATGGAGTCATGCTGAGAATATTCGCCGTCCTGTTGCTGTTGACGGGATGCGCTGACGCGAATGCTGGTATCACGGTGCAGACCGTCGATTTTCTCGATGTACCCGGTGTCACGATCAACGCGGCAGGTCCCCTGCTCGTTCAGATGGACGACGAGCGTAACCGGCTTGTCGTCGCCAACACGCTTTCCTCGTCGATATCGATCATCGACTGCGGCACGCACACGGTAACGAATATCCCGCTGGACGGAAGGGTGCTCCAGCACCTCAAATCGGAATGCATGACCCTCAACAGGAAGAACGGGAACATATACCTGATCGGCACAAGATGCTTCCATATCATTACACCACGGAACGGTAAGTCGAAAACGATTCCCACCAGGGTCCAGTTCGAATCGATCGCGGTCGACGAAGAAACGGGAAACGTGTTCATCGCCGGCCGGGAAAGCCCTTCACTGGGATTCTACAGGGCGTCGTCCGGAAAACTGAAAATGAAAAAATGGCTCGATCACAGCGAGCCGCTCATCAACCTCAACCAGACCCCGCCACCCCCTATCAGGAAGGTGATCGCCGACATGGCTCTCGGCCGGATAATCGCCGTCGACGGATTCACTTCCACGATATACACCTTCGATCCGAAGAACGGCAAGCGGCGGGGATCGAGAAACCTCGAACTGACCGCCGGGGGACGCTGGCACATGGCCGGCTACAACGCACGGGATCACAGGCTCTTCATCGTCACTGAAACCGACAAGAGAAAGGTGATCGAAGCCGCGATGATCGACGTCACCGGGGATAACGACACGGTGGTGCCCCTTCCCGGCCTTTCGGAAGGCGTGGGGATCATCTACAATCCGGCCCGCGGGGAAACATACATCCCCTACGACAACCATCCGACCGTCCACGTGGTTGATTTTCACGATGGAGGGAGCCTCGACGAGATCAGGGTCCCGGCGTTCGGAAACGACGCAAGCGCGATCGACCTGCAAAACGACATCCTGTTCGTTGCAAGCTGGGCATTCGGCGAGATCGATGTCATCGATCTGAAAACGCGGACCCTCCGGAAAAGGATAACCGGTCTCGGAATAATCCCGCACATGTTCACGATGGCGTACAACAGCCATAACAACACTATCTACTTCCCGAAAGGTGCAACGGCCGTGAATGGAACGTTCGGCGCCGCCGTTACGGCACTCGACCCGGTCGCTGAAGAGACGAAAAAGATATATACGGGCTGGGCGCCTGTCGGCCTGATCGAGATGAAGGACAGGAACAGTTTCCTCGTCTTCAACTCCGAGGACCAGTTCGCCGAGGTGCGCGCGGATGGAAATTACGAACTGTACCGTCTGCCCTATGACTATCCCGTCCAGGCGATTCATGGTCCGGCCGGCAACGTCTACCTGTCCTATGGCCCGCACCAGTCGTACTGGCCGACCGTCTATATATGGGGTGCGAAGAACGGGATCATCACCATCGACGCAAAGACCCTCGGTTTCTACGACAGGCGGATTCCCCGCCAGGCGCATGAAATGGCTCTCGACAGAAACGGCATCCTGTACTTCACGCAGAACAACTGGGGCAGGGAAGAGCAGTTCGTGGGAACACTGGAAGACGAGGTCAGGGTTTTCGATGCCGGCAACCTCCTGAGGCTCGAAGATGAAGTCGAGAGAGAGATCACGCAGAGGATCCTCCGTTACGATCCCGGTATGCATCGTCTGTACCTGGTCCGCACGGGGGAGCAGAACACAGACCCGAGCATGCTGCAGGTGATCGACCTGGAACAACGCAAGGTGATCGTAAGGATAGAGCTGGGGCGTACCGTGACCGATCTCACGTTCGACACCGAGAACATCTATGCCGCCGGCTTCGATTCGGACAATGTTCTAATCATCGGCAAGAGGGATTTCGAGGTCAGGGAGGTTCGGACCGGTGAAAAGCCCCTGAGGCTCTGCCGTTGCGGGGACCGGATCTACGTGATCAACCACGGAAGTAACAGCCTGCAGGAGATCGGAAAAGAAGGCGGAACTTTCGGGATACCATACAAGGGCCGGCCGGATAACCTTTTCAACTGGGATAATTGCATGATCATCACGTCACACGACGGGGATAAACTGCGCATCATCGAGTTCGATCCGGAAACGAGGTCCTTCACGCTTGTTCACGGGGAAAAATATCCCTATGGTGACATCAGCTTCGAGAGCGGGAACGTCTCATTTTACCTGAGGGGACAGTTCGGTGACGCGCTGTTCACCGTAACTAATGGAACCGGCGGCGCGGATGGGCGTTTCCGGATCACCGATTTTCTTTCCGGCAAGCTCTTCATCCTGGAACGTAACTGAGACCGGCTCGCCGTCTTTTCCTCTCTCATCTCCCTCCATCCGTACAGAATCATCTGAACACGAAAAGCATGAACAGGGAAATTATAACACCGGAGAACAGCAGGACGACCGCCGTGTACCCCATGATATCCCTGATCCTGAGTCCGGCGACGGCAAGCAGAGGCAGCGCCCAGAACGGCTGAACGAGGTTCGTCCATGCATCCCCCCATGCGATGGACATGGCAGTGGCCGCGTACGGCACACCCAGCGCTTTCGCGGCGGGAATCATGATTGGTCCCTGAACAGCCCACTGGCCGCCTCCGGAGGGGACAAAGAAATTGACTACCCCGGCGGAAAGGAATGTGAAAAACGTGAATGTCGTCCCGTTCGAAATCGCTATGAATCCCCTTGAAAGCGTAACCGCCAGCCCCGAATTCATCATCATACCCATGATTCCCGCATATAAAGGGAACTGGAGTATTATGCCGCCGCAGTTCCTGACCGCGTCATTGACCGCGCGCACATACCGTAGGGGAGTCCTGTGCAGGATGATCCCCAGTGTGAGAAAAATGAAATTTACGATATTCAGACTGATACCGTTGCCTGCGAGTAAATAGTGAACGATATAGACGGCACACACGATCCCTATCGCCATGGAGACGATCCAGCTGTGTTCCAGCCGGGCCGCCGGTGTTACCTGGTGCCTTTCATGACCGGGCATCTCGTCATCATCCACGGCAACCAGGCGCGGATCGATCTCCACGATACCCTCTCCGTTCTTCGGAGACATCAACCTGTTGATAACGGGGATCGTCACGGCAAAGACAAGCACGAGGAGAACGTTCTGCCACGCGAAGATAGTCTGTGACACCGGTACGACCGTCCCCCCGCCGTATTCCTTCATGATGAGATCGGCGCCGGCGATCTTAAGCGGTATCGACCCGGAGAATCCTGCGTGCCAGACGATGAATCCGGAGTATGCGCTTGCCACGAGCAACGGGTAGTGAACGCCCCTGATACTCCTCGCAAGCTCCCTGGCAATCAGCGCGCTGACGATCAAACCGAATCCCCAGTTCAACCAGCATCCGACGATCATCGTGAGCGTCGCAACGACTATGGCCTGTGACGGTGAGCGAGCCGTCCGGGCGACCGCCTTCAAAAGCCGCCGTACCGGCCCCGACGTTGCCAGTGCGCTGCCGGTGACGAGAATCAGAACCATCTGCATGGAGAATGTCAGGAAATTCCACAATCCGTCCCCGAAATATGTCGTCATTGCGATAAACGATGCGCCCTCGACCGCCATGCCGAGGATGAACACGAGTATCATCAGCAGGATGGCGAAGATGAATGCATCGGGCAAGTACCTCTGCGCGATCCTCGAGAAGAACTCTCCCATCAACCTGACCATGGCACCCTTTTATCCGCTCAATCCAGCGCCACCCGCACCGCCTCTTCGGCATGTATCAGAACCGTATCGAGCAGCGGCACGGGGGTGTGCTCCTGCCGGATGAGCAATGCGATCTCCGTACAGCCCAGAATAACGGCCTCCGCCCCACCTTCGTTCAACATCGATATGATCCGCACGAATTCGCATCGGGATCGTTCCGCGATCGTGCCCTTGCACAGTTCGTCGTAGATCACATCGTGAACGATTCCCCTGTCGGCCTGCCCGGGGACGATCGTATCGATGCCGTGTTTCTCCTTCAGCCGGCCCTTGTAGAAATCCTGCTCCATCGTGTAATTCGTGCCGAGAAGACCGACGCGCCGGTATCCCAGTGATTTGATACGCCGCGCCGTCGCGTCGGCGATATGCAGGATGGGGATATCGATGTGCTTTTCGATCTGCGGCACAACCTTGTGCATCGTGTTCGTACAGATAACAAGGAAGTCCGCTCCGGCGGCCTCGACACGCTGAGCGGCAGAACCCAGTATATCGGCGGTTTCATCCCACTTCTCTTCACGCTGGAGTATCTCGACATCATGAAAATCGACGCTGTACAGTACCATCCGGGCGGAATGCCAACCACCCAGAGCACGTTTCACACCCTCGTTGATCTCCCGGTAGTACGAAACCGTGGATTCCCAGCTCATACCCCCTATCAAACCAATTGTTTTCATGAGCGGCCGATCATTTCATCGATTCGATTTTCTTCTTCATCGATTTCCAGTCGAAACTCTTTGCGATCTTCAAGCCTTCCTCATGATCCATACCCTCGAACGACAGCGTGAAGATCGCCTGGCCGCTCTCGCCGGGACACAGGATGATCGTTATATTGCCTGAATTCTCCTTCTTGTCATAGAGAAGATACGCCTGGAATCCGTCGATCTCCTTCAGCTCCATCTTCCCCCTATCGCTGTCCACACTCATCTTGGCGATCTCGCCGGCAAACCCCGACGCGGCCGTATTCCCGATCAGGATCATCGCGGTGACCTCTCCGTCATCCTTCGAATATGACCGAACCGCATTGATCATCCTGAATCCGGGCTGTTCCATCTGCATACCTTCCGGTTCCTCTGCCTTCCAGCCCTCGAGATCGATCAGGAAAGGTGTCAGCACTTTGTATGACTCCGCCCGGATCATACCGGGATGGCAAAACATGGCGATGAACAACGCGACTGCGGCACACCATACTACATGCTTTTCTTTCGCCCGAACGTGATCCATGATCGCACCTCCATCAAAGAAAAGTGAATGTAACACCGTTACATTCTGAGACCGGTAAAGACCCGGCAATGACACAACACCGGCCGACACCGCGTAAATGGCCGGTCAGCAGCAAGTGCTTCCCTGAACAATCCGTGCTGATGCCGGGGCTTCAGGACTCCTAACTTTTTATAGCTTCGGATGAATAAATGCAAGAACAGTTTCGGCTGATATCTCTGTCGGCTTTTCACCGTCAATAACGATATCCGCGAATTCTCTCATGGGAAGGACGTATGTTTCGTACATCCGGATCACTGTCCGCTCGAATTGTTCCTCCACACTTTCCCTCGTACGTCCACGCTCGCGTGTGTCACGTTCTATCCTGCGTGCCAGGCAGATCTCCTCGCTTACCTCGATAAAGATCCGGCAATCGATCATCTCGCGGATTTTTTCATCATGGAACGTATGAAGGCCTTCGACGATGACGA
Organism: Candidatus Krumholzibacteriota bacterium; assembly: GCA_030672805.1. Taxonomy (GTDB): domain Bacteria; phylum Krumholzibacteriota; class Krumholzibacteriia; order Krumholzibacteriales; family Krumholzibacteriaceae; genus DAOVFR01. Next base: position 11,635 of record DAOVFR010000006.1, on the reverse strand, counting down.
CGGGGCCTGTTTCTCCCGCTCCGGCAAGAACGCAACGGCGCCACTCATCCACCGGCGCCCTCGCATGAATATCAAAGCGGTAGAAGGGAATCGCAATCTCCGTTCCATCCAGAAGACGGAGAAGATGATTATTCAACAACTCGAAGTCAATCGCACCGGGTATGTCGAAATTATATTGTTTTCGCTCGTCGAACGGCATGTGCGAGAGGTCCCGGTAGTACGAATCGACGGGAATGATGACCGTCCCGGTGCCCGGGAGCCGGTCCGCAATCGCTTCCGCCAGCCGGGTCTTTCCGGAACAGGAAGCTCCGGCTATTCCGATGACGTATGCTTTCATCTCCGCCGTGCTCGCCTACGCCCGCTCGCGGTGGGGGCCCCGCCGGCTTTCCGCCCGCGGCGATGATTGTTCGACGGACCAAACCCTACCCCACCCCTAGTGGTCACACACGTTCCGCCCCGTGGAGAGGGTACCCTCGAGATAGGCCCTGACCACTGAATCCGGATCCTCGGAGGGAGCGCCCACGACCACTTCAATTCCCTTCTCGTTGAATAGCGCCTGTGCGCGTGAGCCCATCCCGCACGCTATGATCATATTCACGCCCCGTTCGTGAAGCCAGGCCGGCAGAAGTCCGGGTTGATGCTCGGGAGAATCGATAGTTTCCCGGGCCAGGATCTTCTTCTTGTCCATATCGATATTAACAAGTTCGAAATGACTGCAGTGCCCGAAGTGCATGCTGAGATGTCCTTCCACAACAGGCAATGCTATTCTCACGTTTCCGCCTTTTGTCGCTCCGACTTCCGCGTTCCCGGTCTTTTCAGTCTTTTCGGTCTTTTCGGTCTCTCCGTTCCTCGCCTCGAAAAGCCGGAGAATCGGGGCGGCTATCGCGGCGAAGATCTTACCGGCCTCTGTATCCGGGAAGTTGACGATATAGGGCTTGCCATCATCGCTTGCCGAGACGATTCCCGCATCCAGCGGTATCCTCCCGAGAAACGGCACCTTCACGTCACGGGCCATTTCCTCACCACCGCCCGATTTGAAGATATCCGTCCGCTCCCCGCACTTGGGACAGATAAACCCGCTCATATTCTCCACAACGCCAATTACGGGAATGGAAAGCTCGCCGCAGAAATTGATGCATTTTCTCACATCTATCAGAGCAACATTTTGAGGAGTGGTCACTATCACGGCGCCATCGGCGTTGCTGATAAGCTGGGCGATCGAAAGAGGCTCATCGCCCGTACCGGGAGGCGAATCGACGATCAAGTAATCAAGCTCGCCCCATTCGACATCACCCAGAAACTGCTTGATGACATTATATTTCATAGGGCCGCGCCATATGACGGCATCATCTGTATTTCTCAGGAGAAAGCCAATAGACATGACTCGAAGGTTGTCGCCAACAGCGAGAGGATGCAGCGATTCCTCCGTCCCGTGCAGGGACATTCCCTCGACACCGAGCATCTTGGGCACGCTCGGCCCGTGAATATCGATATCCAGCAGCCCCACTTTCTTGCCCGCGGTGGCCAGTGCCACCGCCAGGTTGACTGCGACCGTGCTCTTTCCGACTCCTCCCTTTCCTGAAAGGATCAGCACCTTGTGCCTGATTCTTTCCATCCGTTCGTTGACTTTCTGATCTTCGAGTTGCATCTCAAATCACCCTTCCGCTGAAGGCATTCATTTCAAAATCGACATCGCTCCTGTTGGCTGCCGTCGGGCACAAATATGCACACACACCACATCCTTCACAAGCTATTTTACCAGGGGGCTGATTCACCGTCCGGGAAATCATCTCGAACATCCGTGTCATTCCAAAGAGACGATCACGGGGTTTCCCGGCTGTATAAGGGTGGGAACCCTATTTCCTGACTTGAAGAAGCAGGGGCAAATGTCTTATTATTAATGGCTTATGGATAAGATTCGGGATAACGCCGCATGCCGGCGGTTTGAACGGAGGAACGCTCGAATGAAAAAATACATATACTTCCTGCCGGCCTGTGTTGCAGTGGTCATTCTTATGGCAGGCGGTTCCATGGCATGTACGAATTTCATCGTCACGAAGGGAGCTTCCGCCGATGGCTCCGTCATGATCGCGTATACCTGTGACGGGGAATTTCACCCTCACCTGCGCTACATGCCCGCCGGGGATCACGGACCGGACGATTACCTCGAGATCAAGGATTGGAGTGGTGAAATCCGTGGAAAGGTGAAACAGCCTCCTCACACGTACGCCGTTTTCTACCTGATGAACGAACACCAGGTTGTAATCGGCGAGACCACATTCACGGGCCGTGAGGAGTTGATAAATCCCGATGGAATGCTGCATTACTGGTGGCTCATGAGACTGGCCCTGAAGAGCGCAAAGACGGCACGGGAAGCCGTACTGGTGATCGCAGCCCTGGTCGATGAGTACGGCTACTCAAGCGAGGGCGAGTCGATCTCGATCGGGGACCCGAACGAGGCGTGGCTCCTGGAAATCATCGGACCCGGGGCCGGCGGCAAGGGAGCCATCTGGGTGGCGCTGCGCATCCCCGACGGCTATGTCTGCGCCCATGCAAACAAGGCACGCATCGGGGAGTTCCCACTGAACGACCCCGACAATTGCCTCTATTCTGAGAACGTGATCGATTTCGCCATCGAGAAAGGGTACTACGACCCCGATTCGGGAAAGCCGTTCAACTTCCACGAGGCCTACTGTCCCGTAACACCGCAGAAGCTGCGCTACACCGCGACCCGGGTCTGGAGCATCTACCGACGCGTTGCTCCCTCGAAGGACTGGCCCGCGGACTATCACCGGGGAATCAGTGGGGCCGAACCGTATCCGCTGTGGGTCAAACCCGACATGAAACTCTCACGAGAGAACGTCTTCGGAATCATGCGCGATCACTACGAGGGCACCGATTATGACATGTCGACCGGCATGGACTCAGGACCGTTCGGCACTCCGAACCGTTGGAGACCGATGAACTGGAATATCGACGGGATCGACTACACGTGGGAACGGCCCATCTCGACACAGCAGACAGGCTTTTCCTTCGTCTCCCAGTCGCGTTCATGGCTTCCCGATCCTATCGGGGGCGTGTTCTGGTACGGTGTGGATGACACCTATTTTTCCGTGTACGTCCCTTTCTACTGCGGTAATAACGCCGTGCCCCGGAGCTACGCGGAAGGCAGCCTCGATGTCTTCTCCTGGGACTCGGCCTGGTGGGTCTTCAACTTCGTCGCTAACTACGCCAATCTCAAGTACTCGTACATGAAGGAGGATATCCGGAAGGTGCAGGAAGACCTCGAGGGCACCTTCTCCGCCCTGCAGCCCACGGTTGAAAAAACGGCTCTCGAGCTCCACGGGAAGGATCCGAAGCTGATGAGAAAATACCTGACGGATTACTCAAACAGCCATGCCGACATGGTTGTCAGGCGCTACCGCGAGCTGGGAGAATACCTGATACGAAAGTACAATGACGGCTATATCCAGGATGAGAACGGCCGCCCACAGGAAACCCGGTACCCGGAATCATGGCTCCGTGGAGTCCTGCGTTCCAGGCCCGGGCAATTCAGACTCGAGCGGTGGGAGGGCGACTCACTTGAGACGAATCTCCCCTACTGATGTCCTGTAGTAACGGATACCCCGCGCCAGGCTTGCTGCACGGCAGCAGGATTATCAATCATTATTTCGAAAACGGCAAGCCCGCAAAGGCCCACTTCCACGGAACAGTTACCAACGTGGATTCCGTCGCGGCCCTCCGCCGCCTGAATCTCTTCGAGGCCGGGCTTCGTTTACCTTGAGCGTACGGCCATCTAAATCCGTCTCGTTCAATGCCTCGATGGCCTTACTTGCCTCGTCGGGATTCTCCATTGTTACAAAAGCGAACCCCCGGGGACGACCCGTGTCACGGTCAGTGACTACAGCTACTTCATCAACCTTGCCGTGTTCTTCAAACTTCGTTCGAAGCTGATCCTCGGTGGTTGAAAACGACATGTTTCCAACATAAATCTTCAAGGCACACCTCCAGATTGTGACGACCACAATACCCCGGAGGCCTGCATGGGCATCAGCGGTATCATGTTCTGCTCCTCTAAATCACCAGCAAACTCACCGATCCATTACACCAAAATAATGAATATTCCAATAAATACAACCATTAAATTAATAATCTGTCCAGAAGCAATTTTTACCTATAATACAGATTCGCCATTTTTCCTCAAGTGCCGCAAGATCACACCGTTAATTTCCTGAAATTGGTCGGCCGTCCGCTGTTTTCGAAGGCAAAGGTACTCTATGAACGGCCCGACAGCAACCACTGGAACCCCAAGTGATGTAAGTAGTTGACCAAGAATGCGTTCGAGTATGAACGTCCCGAGCTTGCGTTTGAAGCTTGCAGTATCCCCCGCCCCCATCCCCGCAGGAAACAGCAGGTTCCCGGTCTTAATGATATTCAACACCTCTACGGACCCCGCCGATTTCAGCGGCCCGACGATTTCCCAATAGGTCATGCCCCGCCGGCCTCGCACATCGAGATCGGCGCCTCTGTTGTGGCGCCTGCAAGCTACTGCAGCCAGATACGCCACACGGGAAGGCAACCACGGAATGAACGGCAGTCCTGTCGTGTGGCGATCAATGGGCCATAGCAGATTAGGTGTTTCACTGATAAAGAGAAGCCCTCCCGGACGTAACACCCTCCAGATCTCGAGAAGAACCCGGGCCCGGGCCCTGAACGGAACAACGTGCTCCAGCACGCCATTCAGGAGTATGAAATCGAAGCTTTCCGATTGTAGATCCAGGTCCCCGGTCCCATGTATCGGGGTTATATGGAACGTCGTTATCCGCGAAGCAACTCCGTGATGATCGAAACGCAATCTCGCAATCTCCAGGGAACCAGGATCAATGTCGACCGCGGTGATCCGGGCGCTTTCCGCGGACTCGGCCAGAACAACCGTGGTACTTCCGGTCCCGCACCCAAAATCGAGAATGTCAAGTCCATGAAGGTCGGTAAAAGCCCTGATCTGGGGTAGAAGCCGGTTACGAAACGCAACAACCCGACCCCCCATATGGTCGTGGATCCACTTGCCGTAGTCGGGGAGATCCTCGGCCCCGGAGTGCAGCGCAAGAACACGGGCAAGCATCTCTTCCCCGTACGCAATTGGAAAATCCGTATCCTCGAACACTGCTACACCAGACATGACAACATTCCCGGCCCGACCGTTTATTAATTCCAGCCAATCGGCACCCTAAGAGTACTTTTAAAAGCAGACTTCCAGCAATATATTTTCTAAGCGAACAGGGCAATGCACACAACGGTTTTCGCACAAGATCGATATGTCCCTTCCCGTTTCCGTCCGCTTCAAGATATCTAATTGAATTGACAGAACGGTAGAATTCTGGTAAAATGATGTATTAATAGGGGTAAGATATGTGAACCGTGTTCTGCTCACAAAGGTATAGCAACATTGCTCGTCATCGATTTAATCCGCTACAAAAGAATGATTAATTGATCACGATCCTTGTACGCGGACTGGCAGATCTCGCCCCCAGTGGTATAATCCGTTTTTTTCAAACAGGGAGGTAGGCCCTATGAAGAAAGTTATAACATTCTTGTTCGTGGTGACTGTTCTTGTCGCCTTCAACACTTCACCCGTTATCCCGTGCTGCGGGATAACGATATTTGACTTCGCAACCGATATTCAGAACTGGTACATAAACCAGCAGAGTGTGGGCGGTAATTGTGCGGTCTCCTGGAGCAGCAATAATTACCATTTCGATCCAGCGGGAGGCTCGCTCAATGTCACGCTTGACCTGACCGGCGGAGACGACATGACCTGGGATTACTGCCTGGTGCAGTCCGAGGACTGGTACCAGGGAAAGCCCCCAATCGGTAATTTCTCCCTTACAAAATTCTTCCAGGTATTCGTGTTCGTTCCCGACTCCGTATTCACGGGCGAAGGCGGTCTGATGGGCAACATCTTCGTCAAGACCGGAAACGACTGGGAATACTACGAAGCTCCCGAGTGGAAACACCTATATCCCGGATGGAACGCTCTAACGCTTGACTGCTCGGATGCACAGTGCTGGGGCCCGCCCCCATTCCGCGGCAGCATCAAGAACCTGGATCTCCTCCAGGCAGCAGGTGTATGCCTGGGGTGCGACAAGAACCAGGTGGTCAACGTCAGCGTTGACTACTACATATCGCTGTGCGGACCCGTGGGAGTCGAATCCAGTTCCTGGGGAAAGATAAAAAACATCTTCAAGGAATAACATCGGATGGGCATCAGGTCTTTTCCCGGACCGTTAATTGCGGTTGTCGCCATTATACTTATCTCAGCGGTTTCGATCCCGCCTGACGAAGCCGGGGCGAAGGCGGTCGGGTACGTCCAGGTGGATGAAACGGGCTTCGTTCTGAACGGACTGCCCTATTATTACACTGGTTCGAATACTTACTACCTGATGGTGTACGCCGCAGAGATGAGCCTCAGGTGGTATGTCCGCGAGGTCCTTTCAGAATCCTCCGAGATGGGCTTGAAGGTTGTCCGTACCTGGGCGTTCAACGACGGAGAATATCAATGGAACGCGCTGCAAACCAGCCCCCGCGTTTACGACGATCATGTTTTCCGTGGTCTTGACTACGTAATTCACGTCGCTGACAGCCTTGGCCTGCGAGTGATCCTTCCCCTTGTCAACAACTGGAACGATTACGGCGGCATGAATCAATACGTCGAATGGAGTCCCACCGCATCCGCCCATGACGATTTCTACACGGACGACTCATGTCGCGTCTGGTTCAAGAATCATATCAAAACGATGGTGGATCGATTCAACTGTTATAACGCACGTTCCTACCGGGGTGACCCGGCCATCTTCGCATGGGAATTGGCGAATGAACCTCGCTGCACATCTGATCCATCCGGAGACAAGCTGCAGGGCTGGATCGAGGAGATGAGCTCCTATATCAAGTCTCTTGACGCCAATCACCTCGTCACTATCGGGGTGGAGGGTTTCTATAACGAATCGAGCCCTTACTGGTGGCTGAACGGATCGCAGGGGTGCGACTTTATTCGCAACCACCTGACTCCGACGATCGATTTTTGCACCGCTCACAGCTGGCCCGACAACTGGGGCTGGAATTACAGCAGATCGATGGATTTTTTCGCGAGACAATGCGATGACGCCGGTACGATAATCGGGAAACCGATCATCATCGAGGAGTTCGGCAAGAAAAGGGACGGCGGAGGAGGCGTCTCCACGAGAAACACATTCTTTTCCGGTTACTACGGCATCCTCGCGGGACACGGAGGGGACGGAAGCAACTTCTGGATTCTCTACCACAATGGTTATCCCGATTACGACGGCTACGGCGTTTACTACCCCGACGACACCTCCACGATCGATATTATACAGGATGAAGTCGAACGAACCGGCCTGGCAACTCCAACCCCGGTGAGAAATCCCGAGCCGCAGGCAAAGCTTCTCGAGCTCTTCAACTATCCGAACCCCTTCAATCCGGTTACCACCCTGTATTACTACATATCGGAGGAAAACAGGGTGACCATAGATATCTATGATGTAACCGGGCGGTGGATAATACGCCTTATCGACGAGGAAAAAGCCGAGGGGTATCATGACATTGAATGGAGTGGCGTCGATTCCGGGGGGCGCATACTTGACTCCGGCGTCTACCTGTGCAGGATCAGCACGATGCGGGAAACGCAATCACGAAAAATTGTCCTTGTCCGTTAGAACCGGCGGCTCTTCAGATAACCTCGTGCCCTAAACAATCCGGCGGGTTATTCCGGTTTTGTCGCTATTGTAAATGATTTTGAACCGAGCACATTTCCGTCATCCGACAGGATCAACACGCGCCACTTACCCGTCCATACCGGCAGAATACGCTTTGAACTCCACGTTCGCCAGGCCCCCGATCTCACCGGAAGGTCGACCTTAGCCTTGATCTCGTCCCCGTAATACCAAACGTGCGAGATGGATACACTGTCGGCGGCTCCGGTGATCTTCGTCAAGCAGTATACGCACTCGACGCTGTCGGTGAATACGGTATCGACGCCTGTAGGCTGCCTTCCCTCCACTGCGGTGCAGAAACGGATACTTTCGACCTTCAATCCCGGTGTTTCATCGGCATGGATGAACGATAGTGCAAACAACACGACAAGAACCGAAATGACTGTCATCTTTCTCACCATTGCTTATCACCTCCGGAATCATTCTAAATGATCAGAAAAAAATCGCAATCCCTAATAATAAGAGCCGCCCAACCGGGGCACGCGCTCAGCCACGACATAGGAATGGGACAGCAACCGGATCCGGCATCCCCTGCCGGACGGGGACCACCATATGTTCCATACTCATACACATTGACAGGAATTCGAAATTCCGATAATAACAGAAGCATGGGAGGATGGATGAAAAATCGGATATATCGGTTGTCCGCCTGTTTGCTGGCTATTTCACTCGGGTTCGGTGTGCCGACTTACCCGGGAACGGCCGGAACGGGCAAGAAAGCGCCCGGAGCAATTTCATGTGCGGATGAGCTCAAGCTTACGCCTGAGACAGCCTCATCCTTCGCTCGTATCACCCTTGCATGCGTGCACAGGGAATACCCCAACAAACCGGGACATGTGATGCATGATGAAGACGAAGTGCAGGGCCCTCGCGCTCTCCATCCGTCCTTCTACGGTTGTTTCGACTGGCACTCGGCAGTTCACGGCCACTGGATGCTGGCCCGCCTCCTCAGGATGTATCCCGGCCTTCCAGAAGCAGACGCGATCCTGAAGGCGCTGGTGGAAAACCTGAACCTCGGGAATATACTTGCAGAAGCGGAATACCTCGGACAGGAAAAGAGGAAATCATTCGAGCGCACCTATGGATGGGCCTGGCTGCTGAAGCTGGCTCAGGAACTGAAGTGTTCCGATGATCCCGAGGTGCTGCAATTGTCCGGGAACCTCGAACCGCTTGTCCAGGCCGTCGTAAAAAGATATACCGACTTTCTTCCCAGACAGACCTATCCGATCAGAAGGGGGGTGCATCCAAATACGGCTTTCGGCCTGGCGTTCGCACTCGATTATGCCCGGGCCGCCGGCAAAACGGATCTGGAAAGCCTGATCGTTGAAAGAAGCATCACTTATTATCTGACCGACGAGGCATGTCCCGGCGGATGGGAACCCGACGGCGACGATTTCTTTTCACCCTGCCTCATGGAAGCGGATCTGGTAAGAAGGATCCTGCCGCATACTGAATATGGTGAATGGCTTGGCAAGTTTATGCCGGAACTGATAAATGGCAGTCCCGAGAACTTGTTATCCCCCGCGACAGTATCGGATAGAAGCGATCCGAAGATCGTTCACCTCGATGGACTGAACCTGAGCCGCGCATGGTGTATGCTGGGCATAGCATCCGCTTTGCCTGGTACCGATCCAAGACGGGCGATCCTGGAAGAGGCAGCCTGCCTGCATGCGCAGACGGCACTGGAACATATAGAGAGCGGCAATTATGAGGGTGAACACTGGCTCGCTTCATTCGCCGTATACCTGTTATCGGTACGGGGGAAAAGCTGATAATGGGTAATCTGACTTCATCGTGTTATGGCTTACACGATATAACGCTAAAAGCATCATGATTCCCGCAAAAAATAAATACGATTGTAATACATTTAGCCTCGTATCCGCGAAATAGTTAGTAACATCAAGCCGTTGACTTGACAGGAAGAATGCTGATATCAAGTAAGCGATAGTCCATTTCCCGAACACTCGCTCTGACAGCAAGAGAGGCACTATAACTGCATAAATAGGTAAAAGAATACCGTAATGGTGCTCCCATGCAATAGGTGAAGCAATAGTAACACTCAACATGATTATTGCAAGCTGTGTTACACTTACACCAGCAGTATCTCGCCATCTCCAAAGGAAGGCTGTACCGATAATCAGAAAAGTGGATATCAGCGTGGAACCGTAGACTATTGGATTATAAGGAGGGAAGCTATCGGCTGCCCAGTGCAGATTATTCCCGTTAAAAAGAAACCGATTTACTAATCCATTCACTGACTGATTTGGGAAAAATGCCTCTCCATGTTGAGAGAGAAAAGAAAGAACGGACATATAGTCTACATAATGGTGCAAGCCGTACATGTAAATTGAGATACCTATAAAACCGGCTGCCATTATAGTACCGACTATCGCCATACCCCATTGTCTACGTAACCACCCCCACAATAAAATAAGTCCCCATTGAGGACTAACCGTACAAGTCAAACCGATAAGTAATCCCGCTGTCTTTTTCCTTCCATATTGCCAGGCCAGTAATGATGCTGCTCCCATGAGGGTTAGCACTGTTTGAATTTGACCGAGAACGAAAGACCGGGTTATTGGATAAAAAGTGAGAGTGATCAGAAGAATAACAGAATATAGAGCCAGGGTGTCTGTTTTTGAGGTAACATGGAATCTTCGACCAAGTGTAACACTAGAACTGTTGTACAGAAGCATTGAAGTAAGAATACCAATGAAGAGCACAGAGAGCCATGAAAGACCGTTGAGCAATTTTATTGCCTTTAACGACGACATCCCGGGGATAGCTTGAATCAGTTCGATGATCAGTAAACTGCTGGTCGGGTACTGAAATTTTATGTGTTCATCAAAGAAGATCTTTTTATAAACCGGCACTTCAGGATTTTTTTGAAGATGCTCTAAGCTTTTAATCATCGGCATCCAGGAATCACTGCCGGCGTGGGCTGAGACATATTTCCCTGTGTATCCAAGCGTTGTATTTTCCAAGTACCCTGTGAGAAGAAACATCAAGTAACTTGCAAGGACTCCATTCAGTAAGAACAGAATCCACATACTGCGCGTTAACAAGGACAGTTTATTCCAATACGTTGAAAGAGTTCGCATAGCTTGCGGCGCGCTTCTGAAACAATGTCTCAGATCAGGAATTTATCACACTACACATCATCATCTTATCGGGGCTGATTATAACCCCAGCCGTTTTTCTCCGTCAATGTGTCTGACCTTATGCGGTTCACCTCCTTTCGTAATTGCCTTGTTGCCGTAACGCACGGCAAAAAAAAGAGCTGCCCATCGGGCAGCTCTTTCAATGAAAAGGGGCTGCATATCAAGCAACCCCTTTTTTAAAACCGGCGGCGACCTACTCTCCCACACAGTCTCCCATGCAGTACCATCGGCGCTGGAGGGCTTAACTACCGTGTTCGGAATGGGAACGGGTGTTTCCCCTCCGCTATCGCCACCGAAAAATCCAATACCGCGGGCTCATCTCCCCCCGCCGTCATATTATCTATCAATCAACAGAACCAGGGCAAGCGCTCAAACGTCTTTGAAAGATAAAACTGGTTAAGCCGCACGGCTTATTAGTACCGGTCGGCTGAACATGTTACCATGCTTACACCTCCGGCCTATCAACCTTGTAATCTCCAAGGAGCCTTCAGGTATCTTACGATACGGGAAGTCTTATCTTGGGAGGGGCTTCCCGCTTAGATGCTTTCAGCGGTTATCCCTTCCGAACATAGCTACCCAGCGATGCCCCTGGCGGAACAACTGGTACACTAGAGGTTCGTCCACCCCGGTCCTCTCGTACAAAGGGCAGCTTCCCTCAAACCTCCTGCGCCCGCAATGGATAGGGAC
>DAOVFR010000053.1 GCA_030672805.1 Candidatus Krumholzibacteriota bacterium | reverse complement strand
TCGCAGTGGATTGCTTTAAACCGCCTGGATGGCTTCCTGGAAACAGGGCAATCACCCGATGGATCGATAACCGCACCGTGATGGTGCCGGACAAGTTATACGAATCGAAAGTCATTATATTCACGGCCGTCTTCGGCGACTTCCCGGACGAGCTGCGTACATCACTGAACCAGCCCGGCAACGTCCGGTGCATCGCGTATCTGGACCGAGAACGGATCGGGAAAGAGCAGGAGAGAAACGGCTGGGAGCTCCGGGCACCCGTATTCGACGATCCTGACCCGCGTCGGCGTGCACGTCATCACAAATGTCTCCCCCATATCATGTTTCCGGAAGCTGACTACACCCTTTGGCTCGATGGATGTCTCCAACCGGTACAGAACGTTCTGACCCTGAGTGCTTTCTTCCTGGAAGATGCGAACCTGTGCGTCTTCAAACACATGGACCGTCTATGCATCTATGAAGAACTCGATACATGCATTGCCCTGAAAAAAGACGACCCCGATGTGATGAGAAAACAGATTGAGCGGTACCGTGCCGAAGGATTCCCACCGTGTAATGGGCTGGCCGAGACAACGGCTGTTCTCAGACGGCATACCGACGTGATCCGGCGCCTCAATGAAGCATGGTGGAGGGAGATCAGCAACGGCAGTTATCGTGATCAACTTAGCCTGGACTACTTGTGCTGGAAGAACGGCGTCAGGTACTCTACGTTCAAAGGTACGCGAGATCGGAGCCCTCACTTCAACTGGTTCCGGCACAGGTAAGGCCCGCTCCCGAGATAATCTCGAGAAGCCTTCCGGCAACGCATTCGGGATGGTAGTATCGCCTGACGAACAAACACCCTTCAGCGGCAAGCCGCATCCGCAGGTCAATATCATCCTTGAGCAGCATGAACCGTGAAGCAAGCGCGCCCGGATCGCCGCTCGGCACGGTAAGAAGATGCGAGCCGTCCCGGAAGAGCTCCCGCACGGCGGGCGTATCACCCGTCACCATGGGCCTCCCCATCGCAAGCCCCTGGAAAACCTTGTTCGGAATAACCATATCCGCCTTTGCCGTTTTCCCGAATATACCGAGCAGTACATCCGATTCCACGGCCAGATCGACAAGGTCGCCGACTGGCCGGCTCGGCAGGAACTCGATCTTTCCGGACGGAAGGACACCGGCGCGTTTTCTGGCCTCGGCATACGTCTGTCCCTCCCCAACGAACGTGAACGTCACCGGTTCGTCCTTGAGAAGGATCGCCGCCTCGATCATCGTATCGATCCCGTGCAGGGGAAGGTACGTACCGTAAAAAAGGACATGCAGCCGGTTCCGGTGATCGGGCATCGGCAGCTCCGGAAACAGATCGTCGTCAAATCCTATATAAAGCGTGCTGACCCGGTCTTTACCGACCCCGAGTGTCCGGATATAATACCGCCTGTGCGCCTCGGTGTCGGCCAGGATGTGGTCCGGCAGCCTGAACGAGACCCTGTCGATATTCCTGTTGTGCGCCGCCTGGAGTGACCCTTCCGCCACATCCCCCCTGTCGAGAACCCTCGTCTCGTACCGGGAGACGAGCGGATCGAAGATGACCCTTTTCCCCGTCATGCGCGACAGGATCCAGGCGAGAGGTACGTCCTTGTGTCTGAACACAGGGACGTATATCAGGGACCCTTTCCGCGCGTTCCGGAGATAATTCCACAGGAGGACCGGATAGCGCTGGAAGACCTTCCAGCGCTCGCTCACACGGCATTCCACGACTGGCAGACCGCACCGCTGCCATCCCTTGCGTATGATCTCCGTGCGCGGGTAATCGATCTCGTACCCGCCGAAGAGAAACAGTGTGCATCGCTTACAATCGTTCATGGTGTTCGCGCGGGTTTACGTACCCTTTACTCCGGCGGCGATATCCTGCCCTCGGCAAGATCCTTAAGAGCTGCATACTTGAAAAATACACTCGTCGCCGACATAACACACAACATCAAACCCGCAAACCCGTCGAGAAAACCAAGCATCAGAAAATACTGCCGGATAAACCGTGCTAACGGATGCGTGATGATGGCTGGAAACCAGGGCTTGCCCGCCTTATGCAGCTCCATGGCTCCCCTCGACGAGTAGCTGTTCAACCTTTCGAGGTAATCCGGGATGCTTGCGTACGGTCTATGGTCGAGATACCCCGAAAGGGTCCGGACGGATCCGCGCAGTGCCAGCTTCTCATGCACTGCACGCTCCGGATAGTGACCGGCGCCGTTGCGGAAAAAACGGAGCACGCGGTCGCGCTGCCAGCCACAGAACCTGATCCGCCTGTCGAAGAACTCGCTGCTGCGCCTGAGCCAGTATCCGTCGGCCCGCGGTGAGACGATCTCCCGCTCGATTGACGCCCGAAGCTCTCCGGAGAGGCGCTCATCGGCATCGAGGATCAGGATCCACTCGAGACGCACCTTCCGGAGCGCCCAGTTCTTCTGGTCGGCGGCTGAAACGTATTTCCTCTTGAACACGGTTGCTCCGAACCGCTCGGCAATCTCCCCCGTTTTGTCGGTGCTGAACGAATCGACGACAATGATCTCGCCTGCTCCCCGCGCGCTCTCCAGGCACCCGGGGAGGTTTTCCTCCTCGTTCCGTGTAATGACGATAAGTGAGACTTTCGACAGTGTTCCGTCGCTGTTCATTACGATCACCAATCCCGTTTCAAACGGACATGCGCAACAGGTCGGTCACTTCGTCCGCCACCCGGCCAACAGATATCCCGGACAGGCCCCTGTTCCGTTCGCATTCACGATCCCTGAACGGCGAGCAATCTATCACGCGGTGACGCTCCGTCATCGGGTCCCATGTGCGCGGGTCGGTCGGCCCGAACAGCGTCACGGTGGGAACGCCCTGAATGACGGCGATGTGTTTTGGACCGGTGTCGGCCGAAACGAGCAACCGCAGCTTCTTTATCAGTGCGCCCAGCCGGGCGATCCCGATGTCGGGCGACTTGATCGACCCGGGCACCCTGTTATGAAGCTCGGTCGCTTGCTGTTCTTCCCCCGGCCCCCAGAGTATTACCGGAACCAGTCCAAGCTCCCCGACGAGGCGCAGGGACAGCCGGACGAACCTATCAAGCGGCCACGATTTCGAACGGCACTTCGCACCCGGCACCACACCCACCAGCAGGGACCGGTCTATGCCGAGTCCGGCGACGTACTCATCGGCCCATCGCCGTTCCAGGGCGGCAGCGGGAAATCCGATCGCGAGGCTTCCGCTAACCGGCGCCCTGTCACTGCATGCATCGACATCATCACCGCCCGATGGCGGTATGTCCACCGGGATATTCAGCATCCGGACGATATCACGGTTAGATTCTAGCGTGTAGCGCTTCAATGGCCTTCCATCCCTGAAGATCGCCCTGGGAATCACGTGGTGATAGCACCACCGGTGCCGTCCGACGTCCATCCCGAGACCGACGCGCGCGCCGCAAATCCACGTGATCAGTGCGCTCCTCGGAGAACTGAGCAGGTCGAGCGCTATATCGATTCCGCTCCTCCTCAGCTTTCTGAACAATCGTACCTGCTCAATGACCGATCCGGGCAGTACGACCACATCGTCGAGTCCCGTATCACCCGCGAGAGCCCCGGAGTACCGTCCCCGGCACAAATAACCGATCCACGCATCGGGGAATTGCCGGCGCAACGCGGTTACTATCGGCAGGGACAGCACGATATCACCGAGCGCCTTTAGCCTTATAACGAGGATCCGTCTCACCTCGTGCATCGCCGCAATATCGAATATGATCGGATGATCCATGTCAGCTCCGCCCCATGACACGCTCGAAACCTTGAAATACATCCTCCGGTTCGATCCGATCAAGGCATTTCATGTCATCGCACTCGTGACGGTGACACGGCGCACATTCCTCGTGTCGCGAGATCAACTCGAACGGTCCCTTCCCCTCGTAAGGAAACCATATATCGGGCTCTGTCGGACCGAAGATGCCGACCGTAGGCTTTCCAAGCGCAACACTCATATGAAGCACGCCTCCGTCGTTCGCGATAACACAATCGACGTTGTGCAGTACTGACGCCAGCACCCTGAGGGGCTGAAGCGGCAGTATGCAGGCGCCGGTTGCGGAGCATGAAACAACCATCTCTACGATCTCACGCTCCCCCGGACCTGTCACGACAAGCACTGCAGCACCGTGCCGTCTCTGCAGCAATTCGACGAGACGCGCAAAGGACGCCGGACTCCACCGTTTCGCGGGCCATGTCCCGCCGGGGTGCACGGCGATCAGTGGTCCGCCCCTGCCCGCGTCGCCGACGGTGCTCTCGAGCAGCGCGGCTCCCGCGCGTGTTTCCTCCCCGGCAAGATATATCCGCGGCAGCGTCTCATCCGCCTCGATCCCGAACAGCTTCAGGGGATACAGGTGGTGATCGATCGCACTTCGAGTCCCGTGCGGCGCGGAGAACACATCCGTGTAGAGCCGTCTCCTGAACCGCCTGCTTCCCCCCACACGAATCGGGATGCCCGATGCGTACAGGAGCCACGCGCTCCGGGGATTGTACAGGAGATCAATGGCCGCGGTGCATCTTAATTGCCTGATTTTTCGCAACGCGGCGAGCGTTCCCCGGACACCGCGGCGCAGCTCAATAACACCGCTGATGCCGGGATGATGCTCGAGAACCGATGCAAAAGGATACTCCGCCAGGTAGTGGATCTCCGCTTCGGGATATCCGCGCTTGAGCGCCGTTATAACAGGCGTGGTAAGGATAACGTCACCGAGGTATCTGAGCCTCGTGAGAAGCACCCTGAGCGGCCTGCAATGGACACGCGCTTCCTCAGCGAGATCCACCCCGACCCTCCCCGCGAAGCTTCCCGATTATATCGCGGCTCGCATGATCCTTCGGGTCGCCGACGATGACGGTGGTGCATCCGATCGACCCGGCCGTTTCCCGCTCGGGCACCGTCTCGACCGTGTAGTCGGTCCCCTTTGCGTGAAAATCGGGGCGAAGGATTTCCAGGATCCGGTCAACTGTTTTATCGCCGAAGATCAGGACGTAATCGACGTGCCGGATCGCGAGAAGCATCTCGGCGCGTTCCATTTCCGGAATAACGGGCCGTCCATCACCCTTCAGGGCCCGCGTCGACCGGTCGTTATTCATCGCGACAACAAGAAGGTTCCCGAGCGACGCTGCCGCTTCCAGGTACCTGACATGCCCGATATGCAGCACGTCGAAACAACCGTTCGCAAGGACAACGGGGCCGATCGCATCCCTGTCAGCCTCGATATGCCTGGCCAGCGCAAACGGGTCTTCGCAGATCTTTCTTGATGTCACGGCCTCCCCACCCCCTTTGTCTCCTTAAACGCCCGCCCGATCTCGTCCATCCTGTCTTGCATCTCATCCGCTTCGGCCACCGCCGTTCCCCTTTTCATGACAACAATCGACGCCGCGATATTCGCTATATGCATCGCCGTGACCATGTCGCCTCCGGCTGCGAGCGTGAGGGCCACGGCCGATACGACCGTGTCCCCCGCCCCCGTCACATCGGTCGCCTCCGGGCTCCCGACGACCCCGACGGAACGTATCCGTTTTCCCGGTTCGACGAGCGACATCCCGAACCTGCCCCTCGTTACCAGTACAGAAGATGCCCGGAGAGTTTCAAGCAGTTTTCTGCCTATGCGTTCCGGACTGCTCGAACGGGAAAGTTCGATCCCCGCTGCCGATGCGGCTTCCACCTCGTTGGGCGTGGCCATTGTCACCCCCTTGAACAGGGCAAGCCGGTACCGTGAATCGGCTATGACCGGAATACTTCTCCTCCTGCACCTGCCTATCGTCTCCCGGATAAGTCTCCCGGTGAAGAATCCCTGATGGTAATCACTCAGGATAACCGCGTCGGCCGCGGCAATTTCCCTGTCGAGCCTTTTGAGAATACGTTCCTCCGTCGCCCTTCCGGCCGGTCCGTCGACCTCACGGTCTATCCGGACTATCTGTTGTCTCTGCGCATGAAAATCGCCCGCCATTATGCGGATCTTGGTCGTTGTCACCCTGTTCCGAACCGTTAACAGCCCCCTTACGGACAGCCCCCGCGACCGGAGAAGTTCCCTCAGTTTCATGCCGTGCTCGTCTTTCCCGATGATTCCGACCGGCACCGCCTTTCCACCAAGCGCGGCCACGTTCTGTGCGGCATTCGCCGCACCGCCCGGACTGTAACTGCTTCCGTCGTACCGCACGATCACGACCGGTGCCTCCCTCGAAACGCGGTCGGTCCTCCCGTAGACATACTCGTCGAGAATCATGTCACCGAGAATAAGCACTCGTTTCCGCCGCCATCCCCGCACCACGGCCCTGAGCGAATCGTTGAACGTGTTACGTTGCGTCACGGATCTCCTCCTTCAACAGGCGTTGCACGGCTGAGTGCACGTCGCCAACACCTATTTTCAGCATGCATGCCGGCTCACCATAGGGGCACTCCCGCTTGAAACAGGGGGAACACTCCAAGTCGCTTTTTACGATCTCGACTGCCGTGCCCATCGGCGCCGTCCATTCGGGGCTCGTCGAACCGAACACCGTCACTGTCGGAACCCCCATCGCGGCCGAGATATGCACCGGCCCACTGTCGTTGCCGATTACAAGACGCGCCCCGCGTAAAACCGCCACGAGCTCACGCACGCTGCACTTGCCCGCCATGTTGATACCGTGTCCCCCGGTCGTTTCGATGATCCCGTCCGCCTCGCGGCTCTCGCCGCCGGATCCGACGGTGACAACACTCCATCCCCGCCTCTCAACGATCCTCCGCGCAAGCAGCGAATACCGGTCAGCCGACCAGACCTTCGCCGGACCGTACGCGGCTCCGGCGGCAAGCACGAAGTAGTCGCCCTGGATCCCCCTGCTCGATATCATTTCCCTCCACCCGGCGGGTGGTTCGATCGATGGAAGGGGCATCCCGGCGGAGGCTGTTCCCGAAACTTCCTCGACGAGCTTTATATAGACACGCGTAAGATGACCTTCCCGGTACCCTCCCCGGGACCGGACACGATTCAGGAAAATGCTCCTCATCTCTCCCCCGTACCCTACCCTTGTTCCCGCCCTCGAGAGAAATGCAGCTACTGCGGAAGAGAAAGACGTCGGGAGCACGAAACAGGTCGACCATCCGCGGGCGGGAGCGTTCGCGCGAATGGACGCAACCAGTCCCCGAAGCCCGCGGGACCCGTCATACTCGAGCAGGCGGTCTATAAATGGGGAATCGCTAAACACCTCGGATACGTAACTCCGGCAGGCCACGGTTACCGGCGATGACGGAAACCTGCTGCGCAATACCGACAGGAAAGGAGTGGACATGACCGCGTCCCCGAGCCAGTTCGGGGCGATGACAAGGATCTCCTCACACCCCGATCTGCAGGTTGTAGAGTTTGCGGTACATTCCTTCCTCACCGATCAACTCCTCATGAGTGCCTACCTGCTTGATCTCTCCTTCGCCCAGCACAACTATCCTGTCTGCGTTCTTTATGGTGGACATGCGGTGGGCGATTACGAGATTCGTCCTGCCGGCCATGAGGCGTTCTATCGCCTCCTGGACGAGCGCTTCGCTTTCGACATCGAGAGAGCTCGTCGCCTCATCGAGTATGAGGATTTTCGGATTCTTCAACAGGGCCCTTGCTATCGCGAGACGCTGCCGCTGTCCGCCGGACAGCTGGACACCCCTGTCACCGATCACTGTATCGTATCCGTCCTGCATCGCGATGATGAACTCGTGTGCATTCGCCGCCCTCGCGGCCTTTTCCACGTCTTCCCTGGGACAACCGGTCATCCCGTACGCTATGTTGTTGAAAACAGTGTCGTTGAACAGTATGGTCTCCTGCGTGACAATCCCCATCAAGCCGCGTAGCGATCGCAGCTTTACATTTACAATATCGACGCCGTCGATCAGGATAACTCCCGAGGTCGGCCGGTAGAACCCCGGCAGGAGATCGGCAATGGTCGTCTTACCCGCCCCGCTCGGCCCTACGATCGCGACAATCTCACCGCGTCTGATCGAGAAGCTTGCCTTCTTCAATACCTCGATACCGTTGCCGTAGTGGAAGGACACGTCCTTGTAAACGATCTCCTCTCGAAACCCGTCGATATCGCAATCGCCGGAATCCTCTTCCTCTGACCTGATATCGACAATCTCGAACACACGCTCGCCGCAGGCGAGACCTTCCTGGATGACGCTGTTCATCTTGCTGAGGTTCTTGATCGGATTGACCACCCAGAGCATGACCGCCACGAACATCATGAGCTTGGCCGGGTCGAGATGCTCGGCGATGACAAGCTTTCCACCGTACCAGAGAATCACAACGCTAGCCAGCGTCCCGAGCGTCTCGCTCATCGGAGAGGCGAGTTCCGCCATGCGCCGCATCTTCAGGTACTCGTTCCGGTACCGTTCGTTGAACCGGTTGAACTTGAAATTCTCGAACCTCTCCATGATAAAGGCCTTGACCACCCTGATGCCCGAGATCGTCTCCTGCAGAACCGAGGTAATATCGGCCATTCGCTCCTGCGCCCGCCGGCTTCCCTTGCGAAGTTTCCGTCCGATCACCGTAATAAGAAAGATGTTAAGTGGAACAAGCACGATGGTAAGCAGTGACAGCTTCCAGGACGTGTAGAATACGATCGATATCGCGATTAGCGCCATGAGTCCGTTCCGAACGATGCTGGCGAGTCCTCCCACGACGACTCCACGCAGGTTCTGGACGTCGTTTGTGATTCTCGAGATCAGGTGCCCCGTTTTCTGCCGGTCGAAAAACGACATGGGAAGCATCTGTATCCTTTCATACAGATCGTTCCTGATACGGTACAGGACGTGCTGCTCCAGGTTGATCGTTAGATACGTGCTCAAGTAGCCGAAAATGTTCTTTGTGATCATCAAAAGCAAAAAGATCATGCAGAACCTGCCAAGCCGCTCTATGGACGTGCCCTTGTAGATGAGATCCGAAACTCCCTTCTTCACCGTTTCGATTCTCCGTTCGACGGTCTCGGGAACATGAACGCCATGATCCGACCCGGTGACCTCCTCGACAACGGCGGGGCCTC
Organism: Candidatus Krumholzibacteriota bacterium; assembly: GCA_030672805.1. Taxonomy (GTDB): domain Bacteria; phylum Krumholzibacteriota; class Krumholzibacteriia; order Krumholzibacteriales; family Krumholzibacteriaceae; genus DAOVFR01. The sequence goes on along the minus strand of DAOVFR010000053.1, from coordinate 2,361 downwards.
CCCCGAAGAGGATATGGAGAAACGGCGTGATCAGGGTAAGTGATACGCCGCTCAGACTGGCGAAGATGGCCGTACAGATGAACAGGATGATAACCCGTTTCCAGAACGGAAGAAGGTACCGCAGCAATCTCAGGTAAATCTTGCCGGCTCCTGTTTCGCTCACAACCTTCGATGTCCTTTCCGCGGGAGTGCGTTACGGCGAGCTCGAATCCGTCGAAGAAAGCACCTCATCGACCATCGAGAAGAAACTTTTCAGGGATAGTTTCTCGCCGCGTATTCCCTTGAAGATCCGAACGTTCGTGGCCGAATCGGGCAGCCACTGCCTTCCATCGTATTTTGTAAACACTCCAATCGAAGGCACCTTCAGTTTTGCTGCGAAGTGGAACAGGTTGGTATTGCCCGAGAGAAACAGGTCACACTGGGAAAGCAGCGCCACGGCTTCATCTGCTTTTTCCGGAACGAGATCGATGACTTCCCCCCTCAGGTCACCGGTCATGTTGCGCGTCAGCTTCTCGTCCCAGGGGTTCGTGAGAACGAGAAACTTTACCTTCCGTCTGCTCGCCAGGTTGTTCGCCAGGTATGCGAGTATCTCGGGAATAACCTGGTGCCTCATCTTTCCCCTGCTCGGATCGATCACGACGGTCAGATAGTCCTTTTCCGGTTTCCTGAAATGGATGAGCTGTCTCGCGTGGCTCGTCTCCCGCTCCGGCAGGCTTACGTCCAGGAGATCATCGGCAATCTTCAGGCCGACAGACTCCAGGACCCTCGCCATCCTGTCCCCGATGTACCCGTTCCCGGAGAGACGGATCTCGCAGTTGATAAATGGATTGGCGAACTGGTGTGAGAATCCGATCCTTACCTTTGCCCCGCTCATGAACGCGAGAAGGAACCGCTCCAGCGAGAATCTCCTGCAGAGAAGTATCACGGAATCCATCGACTGATGGTGCAGCTTTCTCACGAGCGATATGTAATCGGTCCTGAAAATGTTGAGCTGCTTCTTTTCATAGGTGATGATCCTGTTTACATTCATGATACTTTTGACGATTTCCGCATCGGTGTCCCGCACAAGCATCACCGTCTGTATCCGGGGATGATACCGGTGAAAGTAGTTGACAAGGGGAACGGTGAAAAGAAGATCGGTGATATCGCCTGAATCTATAAAAAGAATCTTCGAGGACTGCGTGATATCGGCCGGCAGATGAAAAGGCTTCCCCCTTCGCATCCTCTTGAGGAAAAACGAGAAGATTCTGGGAAGCATGTAACCGCTCTTCTCAGGCTGTGGCATGCAGATGTTTCCTCTTTTTCCCTGCCGTGCTTTTCGGCGTTTCGCCGGCAAGCGCGAGCAGTATACCGTCCTCGACCTTGCTTATGAAGTGGAACGTCAGGCCCTTCTTGATCGGTGAGGGTATCTCCGCAAGATCCTTCCTGTTGTGGGCGGGAAGAATTATTTCCCTTATCCCGGCCCGGTGTGCCGCGATAACTTTCTCCTTTACAGCTCCCACGGGGAGCACCTTGCCCGTAAGGGTTATCTCGCCGGTCATGGCGACATCGTTCCGGACCTTGCGTCCCAGCGCGATAGATGCAAGAGAGGTCGCGATCGCTATCCCCGCGCTTGGCCCGTCCTTGGGCACTGCCCCGGCCGGAATGTGAAGGTGAATGTCCGAAACATCGAAAAAATCCCCGTCTATCAGATCCTCACTGAAATGAGCCTTCACATAGCTCATCGCAGCTTCAGCCGACTCCTTCATGACCTCTCCGAGATAGCCGGTCAATTTCACCCTGCCCTTGCCCTTCATCCTTAGCGCCTCGACGAACAGGATGACGCCTCCCGCGGCGGACTTCGCCATGCCTGTCGAGACGCCTACCTCGGACCTGGAAAGCATTTCCTGGTCGGGGAAGTCCTCCACGCCGAGGTAACTCTTGAGGTTCCTCGAGGTGACGCGGTATGGACCCCTCTTTCCCTCAACGAGCTTCCTGGCGGTCTTCCTGGCGATCGAGGCAATCCTGCGTTCGAGGTTCCTCACACCCGCCTCACGCGTGTAACGCTCGATGATCGACAAGACCGCATCATTACGGATAACGAGTTTCCCGCGTGATATGCCGTTCTCCCGCAACTGTCTCGGGATCAGGTAGCGTTTCGCTATCTGAACCTTCTCGTTGGTGATGTAGCCGGGAAGATCCAGCACTTCCATCCGGTCGAGGAGCGGTTTCGGAATGGTATCACGGACATTCGCCGTCGTAATGAACATAACCCTGGACAGATCGAATGGGATATTTATATAGTGGTCCTCGAAGGTCTGGTTGTGCTCGGGATCAAGCACCTCGAGAAGAGCGGCGGACGGATCTCCGCGAAAATCGCTG
>DAOVFR010000013.1 GCA_030672805.1 Candidatus Krumholzibacteriota bacterium | reverse complement strand
AACAAATGGGAAATACCCTGCCAGAAATCGTAGCATTCCTTTTTAACCGTGTCAAGCAGAGTAAAGAATGACTTTTCCGTCCCCCTCCACCACCTCACCGATACGGAAGGGACTGAACCGGTATTTTCCGCTTGCGACCTTATTCTCACTGGATGCGGGAATCACGGCGATCATTCCGATGCCCATGTTGAATACACGGTACATTTCCTTCTTTTCCACCCCGCCCCGCTCCCCGAGATAGGAAAAGAGCTCGGGCACTTCCCAGGATGACGTATCGATCGTGACGGCGCATCCGCCGGGCAGGATCCTCGGTATATTCTCGAGGAGCCCCCCACCGGTTATATGGGCGAGGCCCCTTATACCGGTACATTCGCGCATGGTGCGTATCTCGGGCAGGTAGCTCACGTGCACATCGAGAAGCACCTCGGCCACGCTCCTGCCCGTGCCCGGAAACCTGTCGTCCACGCCAAGGCCCTCTTTCTCGAAGACGATCCGCCGTGCAAGCGAATAACCGTTCGTGTGAAGACCGTTCGACGGAAATGCCCAGATCGAATCGCCAGGAGTGATCTGTTTCCCGTCTATGATACGATCCCGCTCCACGACGCCGACTATGCAACCGGCAAGATCGTACTCCTCCACGCTGTAGAGACCGGGCATCTCGGCGGTCTCGCCACCGATCAGGGCACAGCCGTTCACCTTGCAGCCCCTGCTGATACCGGAGACAACCTCCTCGAGGATTTCCGGCCGGAGCTTCCCGCATGCGTAGTAATCGAGGAAGAAAAGCGGCTCCCCGCCCTGGACCAGTATATCATTGACGCAGTGATTGACGAGGTCTTCACCAATGGTATCATGTTTCCCGGCCATGAGCGCCACCTTGAGCTTTGTGCCGACACCATCGATGCTCGAAACGAGGACCGGTTCCTTCAGTCCTTCGGGTATCCTGAACAGCCCACCGAAGTTCCCCACCTCCGAGAGGACCTCTCCCGTCCACGTCGACCGTACATGCTCGCCGATCCTCCTGTTCGCCTCGTTCGCGGCGTCGATATCAACACCAGCCTCGCTGTACCTTGAACTCAATGGTCCGTCCTTTCCGAATTCACGCCACGGATTGCTCGATACACAAGCCGACTCAACCGGTGCGGAAGAGAGTATAATCGATGTGAGGGTAAATTAACACTCAATTCTCGCGCGTCCACTGCGTGCGGGAATGCGAAGGCGGAGACCGTGTCCGTGAACCGCACAGATACCGGCATCCTATACCTGGACGTGCTCGAAGAGTGAACTGTAGATCTCGGTCGTGGCATCCGCCTCGATGATAATGGGGAACTCGCCCTTCCAGTACTGATCGAGAAGGATGTCCGTAACCCGTTCATCGAACTGTTTTCCCTTGTAGGTCTCGAGTTCCCTGATCACCTTCTCGATGGACAGCGCCTTCCGGTAGGGTCGATCCGATGTCATGGCATCGAACGCATCCACCACGTTCAGAATTCTCGCGGCCAGCGGGATATCGTCTCCCTTGATCCCGCGCGGGTAACCCGTTCCATCGGGGCGTTCATGATGGCACCTGATCACCTCGACCGCTTCCTTCAGGAACTTCAACTCCTCGACGATATCCGCCCCGATGTCGGGGTGCGACCTGAGTGATTTCCACTCTTCTTCCGTAAGCGGGCCGACCTTCAGAAGCACATCGTTCTGGATCGAAATCTTGCCGATATCGTGCAGAAGAGCTGCGTACTCGAGCCTTTCCAGGTCCTTCGACGACAGGCCCATAGCCCTCGCGATCCGGAGAGCATAACGGGATACCCTGAACGAATGGCCGTGCGTGAACGGATCCGATGCATCGATCGCGGATGTCAGGGCCGCCACCGTGTTGATGTGAGTCTCGCGCATGTCGAGGTAGAGCTGGAACGAGTATCGCGCGAGGAACAGCGGAATGATGAACAGGCCGATCGTCCAGATTCCCGAGTTGGCGTACAGAAGCGCCATAATCGCGGCAACGGGCAGGAACGCGAGAATATGAAAGAAATTCCACATATAGTTCTGTTTCCACACATGGACCGGGTTTCTCGAATCGGACAGAGAGATGACAAGGCTAACCGACCACGTGTTGAACAGGTAATAGACGACTCCCGCTGCACAGAGCGGCAACAGGAAGAGTGGGGAACCGATATCACCGAGGCTCCCGAACGCCCGGTAAACAAGCCCCGATACGCCTACCGTCATGATGAGAAGCGGCACGTTGTAGACCACCTTGTAGAGTGGTCGCCGCTGCAGGAATCCTTCCGTGACGACCGTGGCAACCGCCTCCGCTATCGCAATCACGGCGGGCCCGAACAGGACGATCCCGGCAAGGTCGATCGGGGACGAGGCATAGATGGAAGCGCCGCCGCGCGGGAGAGAAATCTGGGCGGAATCGGCCACTATGATCAGGCAGAGGAACAACAGGAGATCGCGCCAGAGGTTCTGTTCCGGTAAAAATCCGAGCAGGTAGATCAAGAATGCAGCGCCCGCCGCTATATATATATAGTAGTAGAGCTTGAACCCTAAGCCCGTCTTCTTTAATTCGCTAATCAATGCGTACCTGTCAACCTGATCGAAGCGTGCCCGTTGTTCTCTCCGGCCTTAGCACATGCAGCATCCGCTTACACGCAGTTTTTATGCCAATAACGCATAAATCAAGATATAACGGTAGTTAGCCCGGCAAAACATAAACATGAAAAAGAAAGCGTTAAGGGAAAGCCGGCCCGCCATACGGAACCGTCACCGTATCGTGTAGTGAATTTCCTTTCGAGATTCCCATTTCCCAAGAGGACGATTGAGCGCATCGAGCACCGAAAGGACCGCTGCCTCGTTTTGATCCCGGCCAATGAATACGCATCCTGGAAAACTCCTCACCACCCGCCCTTCGATCAGATCAACGACCGACACGAGGGCGGCGGATCCGGAAATATCGATCTCCTCGATACCAGATAAACACAGATGAAAATCCTCGTCAAGGAGTTCCATAACCGCATGTATCGTCGCTCCAGCGATCACTTCGTGGATGGGTCCGCTCTTTCGCAGCGCGCCCGTGCATCCCACGACCCCGATACCGTTTTTTTCGAGTTTCACCTCGATGTCGACGCTGCTCTCATCCATCGATATCCTGAGCCCATTAAACCGGATCCTCACATCCTCTTCGAGAAACTCGAGCTTGGGCTCAAGGGTTTCGGGAAGGGATTCTTCCCGATCAACGGGTTTCCGGGCGCCCGGCCCCGCAAGCTGGTCTCTGAAAATCTCTTCAACGGAAGGCTGCCGTGAATCGACCGGTTCATCGTTCGGCCCGGCACCCTCCTCAAAACTCATTCCACGCGCCGAATCGATCAGGACGACCCCGATCTTACGGTAGTCGATATTGAGACCGAGTTCGGCCTTGAGGATGGTCTCGACGTCCCGGGCGATCATCTTGGGCGGCTTGTCGGTGGACGCAACTACGTGGATTTCGGTGATTGCACCTGTCTCGTCAGTGGTGATACGGCAGGACTGTATATCTCGAAGACGGAGGATCAGGTCTTCTGCCCGTTCGACCAGTTCTCCCCCGGGTGTATCCTGTAGCAATGTAGTCTAACCAGCCTTTCTCCTTGCCAAGTTTAATTCATTGTAACATAAAATCTTATCAATCTCAAGGCATGTTTACGAGATCCACCAGCTCGCCGAAGCGTGCCGAGATATCATCCTTCGAGACGCCCATCAGCCGCCCGATGGAATAATCCTCGCAGCAGAAGCTGGCCGTTATCGTGCCGTACAGCATGGCCCTTTTCAGTGACGGTTCATCCGAGCTCGAAACCCCTGCCAGGTATCCCATGAACCCGCCTGCGAAACTGTCCCCCGCACCCGTTGGATCGGTGACATCACGGAGCGGATAGGCGGGGGCGAAAAACCGGAAATCACCGGCAAACAGGAATGCTCCGTGCTCGCCCTTCTTGATCACGACGGCCTTCGGTCCGAGGCGTATGATCGACTCACCGGCCGCGATGAGATTCAGCTCACCGCTCAGCAGGCGGGCCTCACTGTCATTGATGAAAAGGATATCGACCCGTTCAAGCACCTTTCGCAACCCGGAGGGTTTACTCTCTATCCAGAAATTCATCGTATCGCAGCCCACGAACGGTTTTCCCTCGATCTGATCGAGTACCTCGAGCTGGATTTCCGGATCGATGTTACCGAGAAATACCCACCTGCTCCGCCTGTACCCGCCGGGAAGCACCGGCCGGAAGTCTTCAAAAACGTTCAATTCCGTGACGAGCGTCTCGCGTTCGTTCGGGTCCTCCCCGTACCTGCCCTCCCAGAAAAAAGTCTTTCCGCCCTTGACCTCGGTAAGTCCTTCGAGATCCACGTCCTTCGACAGAAGGATCGACCGGGAATCGTTGCCGAAATCCTCACCGACGACGGCGACGATCCGCACCCTTGTGAAGATCGAGGCGGCCAGCGAGAAATACGTGGCGGATCCTCCGATCGCCCGCTCGACCCTTTTTCTCGGCGTCTCGATAGAATCAAACGCAACCGAGCCGACAACAACAATGCTCACTGCTACCCTCCCGCTGTACCGCCGTATCATACGGCGCCGGTATCATCAGATGGCTTCCCGTTACATCCTCGCCGGAGCGGATACACCACAGATCCGCAGGCTCTCGGCAAGAACGATCCTCGTCGCCTCGGCGAGGAGCAACCTCGCCTCGCTCAACCGTGTATCGTTCGAAACAATACGGCAGATATGGTAGAACCTGTGAAACGATGCTGCAAGCTGCTGGGCGTAGCCTGTCAGGCGGTGCGGCTCCATCATCACCGCCGCGCCCTCGACCAGCTGTGGAAACACGACGAGGTTCCGCATCAGTTCGATCTCCTCGGGCTCACTCAGCAGATCCACGCACGATGTATCGCCGGGGAACACTACCCCATGCTCCTTCGCGTACTCGATCACGCTGCTGATCCTCGCATGCGCATACTGGACGTAGTAGACGGGGTTCTCCTCCGATTCCTTCCGTGCAAGCGTCAGGTTGAAATCGAGATGGGAATTCATCTTTCTCATCAGGAAAAAGAATTTCGCCGCATCGACACCGACGTCATCGACCAGTTCCCGCAGGCTCACAAACTCCCCCCCCCGCTTGGACATGCCGATCTGTTTCCCGTCCTCCAGGAGACGGACCCATTGGACGGTGATAATATCGAGCCAGCCGCTGTCCGCACCGAGCACAGTGGAAGCGGCCTTCAGGCGGGTGATATGACCGTGATGATCCGGCCCGAAGATATCGATCACGTGTGTAAAGGCTCGTTTCAGCTTATCGAGATGATACGCGGCATCGGCCAGAAAATATGTCGGTGTACCATCCCGCCTGACGAGCACGCGGTCCTTCTCGTCGCCGTAATCGGTCGATCTGAACCAGAGCGCACCGTCCTCCTCGTATACGGCGCCCCGCTTCTTGAATATTTCGAGTGTTTCATCGATCATGCCCGATTCCCCGTAAAGCCGTGACTCGCGGTAGAACACGTCGAAATGGACACCGAAGCATTCGAGGTCATCCCGTATCTGCATGATGAGACGTTCCAGAGCGAACGCACCGAAGCGGGACACCGATTCGGCCTCCCCGGGTTCGAACCAGCTTCGTCCCTCTGCTTCCGGTATCTCGCCGGCGATAGCGACCAGGTAGTCGCCGGGGTAGCCGTTTTCGGGAAACGGCACGTCCTGGCCCAGACGCTGCCTGAAACGTGCCAGCGTGGAAGCCCCGAGCTTATCGACCTGTACACCCACGTCGTTGATGTAGTACTCGGCCTCGACGTCATACCCGGCCTTCCTCAGGATGTTGACGAGCACCGAGCCGACCGCGGCTGCACGGGCCGAAACAATCACCAGTGGACCGGTCGGATTGGCCGAAACAAATTCTACCTGTATCTTCCTTCCTTCCCCGAGGTTGGAGTTCCCGTAGGAGCTCCCAAGGCTGTTGATAAGGACCGTCTGGTTGGACAGGTACGAGCGTGAGAAAGTGAAATTGATGAATCCCGGCCCGGCCACGTCAACCGAATCGATGAAACCGCCGTCGAAGGAGATATGGCCCACGATCTCCCCGGCAAGATCCACCGGTTTCCGCCCGCTGTCCTTTGCCATGATGAGCGCTATGTTGCAGCTCAGGTCTCCATGCGCGGATTCGTTGGGACGCTCGATCTGAATGCGCCTCCTCTTCACATCGAGCCCCGCCTTGCCCGCTGCTTCGGCGACCGCATCGATCACAAGCTCCCGCACCGAAACGGCACCGGACCCGGCGCCATTATTACCCTTTGTCATCGGTAAACTCCTCGCGCGGTGCATCCCCCCACAATCGTTCCAGACCGTAGAACTCCCTGATATCCGGCCTGAAGATATGGAGAATAACCCCGTAGAAGTCGATCAGGATCCACCGTGCGGAATCGTATCCCTCTACATGAGAGATGAGGTTCTTATCACCCTTGAATTGCCCTATGACGTGATCCGCCACGACCCGGGCCTGGATCTCGCTGCCGACGGAACAGATCACGAAGTAATCCGTCACGCTCGCCAACTTCTTGAGATTCAGGAGAACGACATCCTCCGCCTTCTTCTGCCAGATCAGCTTGATGATCTTTTTCGCCAAGGTCTTCGGTGCTGGCAACGCCAATTATTCCCATACCCCCTTCAGCCCGGTACGGCACTTCGGGCACTGCCCGGCGGTCCCGATCACTTCCGCCCGGTATCGTTCACGCCTGATCGCTTCAGCGCCGCACGAGGGACAATATGTGTTCTCCGTTCCCCCGATGGCGATATTGCCGATATAGACATGCTTAAGCCTTTGTTTTGCAATCTCGTATGCCTTTTCGAGTGACTGCCTGGGCGTCGGCGGCCGGTCGTTCATCCTGTACTGCGGGAAAAACCGCGAGAAGTGCAGCGGTATCTCATCCGATACACCGGCCAGCCAGTCGACCAATGCCCCGATATTCTCCGGCGAATCGTTCAGGCCGGGAATCAGCAGGTTCGTCACCTCGACATGCGTAACACCCGCGGCGATTTCGATAAAGCGCCTTACAGGTCCGGCCCCCGTACCCCCGCACCATTTCCTGTAGAAGTCGTCTTCCATGCTCTTGAGATCCACGTTGAACGCGTCGATAAGCGGCACGATCTCCGCGGCCGGTTCCTCGTTCAGGTAACCGTTCGTCACGAGAACGGACTTGAGGCCGTGCTCGCGCAGAGCGGGAGCAGCGTCCTTCAGGTATTCGAACCAGAGCAGCGGCTCCGTATAGGTAAAAGCAACACCGATGGAACCTTCCTTCGCCGCCAGTTCAACGAGCTCTTCCGGCGGTATGAACCGCGTGGGCGCCGGCTCCTGGGAGATTCCCCAGTTCTGGCAACTATCACAGGTGAGCGTACAGCCGTTCGGACCGATCGAGAGAATGCGGCTGCCCGGCATGAAATGATACAGAGGCTTTTTCTCGATCGGATCGACGTTCAGCGTGACGGTACGGCCGTACGACAATGCGACAAGCCTGCCGCTGCGGTTCTCCCGCTGGCTGCACCTGCCCCGCTTTCCGTCGACGATCCGGCAGAGATTCGGGCACAGCAGGCATCTGACCGCCCCACCCTCGAGTCTCTCGTAGTAACTGGCTTCTCTATCTTCCATCGTGTCCAATACGCCGAGCCTTCCATGCAGCCCGGGAGGCCGACCGTCGACCCCGGCCCGTTCTAGAATAACGACTCCACCCTGTCTACCACGTAATCCGCAGCGAAGAAGAGCGCCTCCTTTTCCGGTGACGGCTCGATATCCTTCAGTGAGCGCCTTGCTCCCTCCCCGAATTCCCTCGCCTTGCGGAGCGAATACTCGACACCGCCGTAATTCTTGATGAACGATACGATCTCGTTCCAGTGCTCGTACCTGTCGATTCCCGTGTCAAACAGATCACTCACACGTTTTCTCTGTTGATCCGGCGCGTTACGAAGCGCCGTGATGAACGGAAGTGTCACCTTGCCGCCGGTCAGGTCGGATGCGATCGGTTTGCCGATCCGTTCATCGATCGCGATAAAGTCGCAGAGGTCATCCGTGATCTGGAACGCGAGTCCGATCTTTTCCCCGAAGTCTGAATAGAGCGAGCACAAACCGTTTCCACCACCGCCGATGAGTACCCCGCTTTCACACGAGGCTGAAAACAGTGAAGCTGTTTTCTTGGAGATCACGTCCAGGTATGTCTCCTCGCTGATATCTATGTTCTGCCGCTGCTGGGACTGCAGTATCTCGCCGACACATATCATGTGCGAGACCCGCGCGAGAAGCTCCATGACATCATACAACCCTGCGCCTCCCAGGATGGAAAAAGCCTTCGAATAGAGGAAATCCCCGAATATCGTCGCCGTACCCTTGCCCCATTTCGCACAGATGGTCGGCCTTCCCCTCCTGACCTGATGATTATCGATAATGTCGTCATGAACAAGCGTGGCCGAATGGATCAACTCGACAGCCAGCCCGGCGGTCACGAGTCCCTTGCTGCTTTCCCCGAGGCTCCTGGCGGCCAGGAACAGCACGGTCGGCCTGATGCGCTTGCCGGGAGTATCCAGAATATACCGGGACACCTCGTCAATCAGGGGAACATCGGATAGCAGAACTTCCTGCAGTAACATATCTAGGGAACCGAGATCCCCGTTTACCGGCGACTGTAATAGATCGAGGCTCCGGGCGTCAGCGTAATCCATCTGCCTGACCTTTATAATATACCTTTGAAAGATAGTTCATACATTGTAAACCGGTTGCACCGCATCGAGGGAATACAACCGGATACTCTGCTCTCCGATACTTTTCGATTGATATAAGGTAGCACTCCGGATGTGCGCTGTCAAGGCAGGCCGGCGCGTTATGCCGGCCGCGTGTTGAAACCATATCGAGACCATTGATCATGAGTCGTTTGTGTCCCGTTTCCGGCGCTTTTCGATGAAGATCGAAAGCACCGCACTGAGCAGGAAGAGCACGACAAGCGGCAGCGCCATGAGAAGCTGGGAAGTGGGATCCGGAGGCGTCAGAACGGCCGCCGATAAGAAGATAACGATTATGGCCCATCTCCACTGCCTGAGAAGCGCCCGGGCGGAGATCAACTCCATCCAGGTCAGACATACGATAACCAGGGGCAGCTGGAACACCAGTCCGAAGGCAAAGCACAGCCTGGCGACGAATCCGAAGTACTTGCCGACGGAGAGCAACGGTGTCAGCATCTCGGTGCCGAACTTGATGAGAAACCCGAGGACGACGGGAATGAGGATCCAGTAAGCGAAGACCACTCCGACGTAGAACAGCACCGCCGAGGAAAACGCAACGGGAAAGAAAATCCGTCTTTCACTTGTGAAAAGCCCCGGCACGATGAACCTCCACACCCTCATGAATATGAACGGGAAAGATACGAGAAGCCCCAGGATGAAGCTCAGCTTGAGGCGGATCATGAATGCATCGATAGGAGCGTGAAAGTACAGGCTGTCGACGGGAACGTCCTGAAGCAGGAAATCGAGGACCCGCTTCGAAAAAAACCATATAACGATTGAAATCCCGAGCCAGGCCACGATCGAGGCTATCAGTGTCGATCTGAGCTCCTCGAGGTGGTCGAGGAAGTTCATCTGCTTGAGCTCTTCTTCTCTCTCCTCCGGCAAAGTATCCCGTTCTACTTCCTGAGCTTGATCTCGATATTCTGCGTTACAGCCATGTTGGATTCCTTTTCGCCGCCCGTCAGGGGATCCTCGGAAGTAACCTTGCCCTTCACATCCACGGATATCTTGCACTCAACGAGATACCCCCCGTCGATCGCCACCTTGAATTTCCCCTTGCCCTCGACCACGCCGCGCATCGGCCCGCCCCTTGTCATTCTTGCAACTTTCAGGTTCACCTTCGCCTCGATCGCGGCGACATCGATATCATTCTTCTTTTCAAATTTCTTGAGCGTGTACTCGACCGTACCCTCGAGTTCGGGTTCATCTCCCTCTTCCTTGCCTTTCTCGAGCACCTCTTTCATCCACGTCGATCCCTTACCAACCGGTTCCCCCGGCAGCATTATGAACCACTGCTCGATATACTGCTCGAGATCGCTCTCCTTTTTCAGGCCGGGAATGTAGCCGCCGGCTTCGACCTTTTTCATATCGCCTGCCGGCGAGACCACCGCGAATACCTTCTTGCCGTTCAGATCGATGGGAGGGTTGACGCTCTGCAGGTCCGCGTCGATGATCCTGCTGGCCTTGAGCTTGAGGAAGTTGAACAGAATCCTGATGTCGCCCTCGTCAGTTTTACTGTCGAGCGATACCTCGACCTCGGCTGACTGTGTCATCACCACGTCCACGCCACCCCAATTTATCTCGTCCTGCAATGACGTCCTGTACGTGAAGGTCCGCCCTTCCGGAAGATCGAGGACCAGCGTAACCTTCTGCTCGTCACAGAGCACCGGGAACGGTGCAATGAGGGCAAGAAAGAATACACAGACTGACAGTGCCCCGATCAACGCAGCGGCAGACAAAGCATCTCCTGAACGGACCATCTCGGACCTCCCGGCAAAAAGAAATTCCAGCACTACACTACCACACACACACACCGCTACCGTGTGCTCGATCTTATCGTATCACTTCTTTCTCTCGAACAGGTTTTTCAACTCATCAAGGAACTGTCCTACATCCTTGAAGTCCCGGTACACGGAAGCGAAACGGACGTATGCAACCTGATCTATCGCGGCGAGTCTCTTCATGATCTCGTTACCGATTTCGAAGGTTGGAATCTCCTCGTTGATCTCTGAACTGACCGAACGTGCGACTTCATCGACGAGTTTCTCGAGTGTTTCCATCGATACTGGGCGCTTCTCACAAGCGCGCAAGAGGCCGTTCAGTATCTTTTCCCTGCTGAAGTTTTCCCTCCGCCCGTCCTTCTTCACCACCATCACCGGACGGTGCTCGACGTACTCGTAGGTCGTGAACCGGTGCCCGCACTTCGTGCATTCACGGCGTCGCCTGACCGCCGAGTTATCCTTTGTCGACCGGCTGTCAACCACCCTGTCTTCCTCGTGGCCGCATGCGGGACAACGCACCGCCTGCCCCCTTTCGCGCACCCCTACTCATCGACCGTATTCAGGACGAGGAACCCGGTCTCGATACCGGCTTCGCGGATCATTTCCTCGCCCAGCTCGTCCGGATACCGCTCACCGAGCACGAGCCGCTCGATACCGGCATTGATGATCATCTTGCTGCAAGTCGAGCACGGCGCCGTGGTGCAGTACATCGTTGCCCCTTCCATGCTGTTCCCGCTGCTCGCCGCCTGTATGATTGCGTTCTGCTCGGCATGGGCGCCCCTGCAGAGCTCGTGACGCTCTCCTGATGGTATACCCAGTTTCTCGCGAAGACAGCCGATGTCCAGACAGTGATCGAGCCCTCTCGGCGCCCCGTTATACCCGGTCGAGACGATCCGCTTGTTACTTACGATGATCGCACCGACCTTTCTCCTGAGACACGTGCTTCGCTCGGAAACGAGCCGCGCGATCTTCATGAAGTATTCATCCCAGCTTGGCCTGTCCATACCTCTCCCGCCCGCTCCGGCGCCGCACTTTACCCGTACAGCGGAAAACGTTTCGCGATATCCGCAACCGCTTCCTTAACACCGGCAATCACATTTTCATCCTCGATATTATCCAGTACACGGATCATCAGGGAACCAATTTCGTCCATTTCCCGTTCCTTCATGCCGCGCGTCGTCAGCGCCGGCGTCCCGATTCGGATGCCGGATGTGACGAAGGGGCTCTTCTCGTCGAAAGGAACCGTGTTCTTGTTGACCGTCACACCGGCCCTGTCCAGCGCCCTCTCCGCGGCCTTGCCGGTCAGTTCCCTATTGGAAAGATCCAGCAGGAACAGGTGGTTATCCGTTCCGCCGCTCACCACCTCGAAGCCGGCCTCCATGAAGACGGACGCAAGCCGTTTCGCGTTCGCGATGACCTGCCGCTGGTACTCCCCGAACTCGTCTGACATCGCCTCCTTGAAGCAGACGGCCTTTGCGGCGATGGCATGCATGAAGGGGCCGCCCTGGGTTCCCGGGAAGTTGAGCTTGTCGATACTCTTCGCGTACTTCTCCGGACAGACTATGAAGCCCCCCCTCGGTCCGCGCAGCGTCTTGTGCGTGGTCGAGGTGACAACGTCGGCATACGGCACGGGGCTCGGATGGACACCCGCTGCGATGAGACCGGCGATATGCGCGATATCGACCATGAGAATCGCCCCCACACGATCGCAGACAGCCCTCAGCCGTTCGAAATCCCACGTGCGGCTGTAGGCGCTCGCCCCGGCGACGAACAGCTCCGGCTTCTCCTTTAGTACCTGCTTCTCGATAGCGTCATAGTCAAGCATCCTGGTTTTCCGATCGACCTCGTAGTGGACAACATCAAAGAACATGCCCGAGAAATTCACCGGGTGCCCGTGTGATAGGTGCCCGCCGTGGGACAGGCTCATGCCCATGATCTTCGCGCCCGGCTTTAGAAACGCCAGGTATGCCGTGATGTTGGCCTGTGTGCCCGAGTGCGGCTGAACGTTGGCGTGTTCCGCGCCGAAAAGCTTCTTCAGACGCTCGCGTGCCAGTTCCTCCGCCTGGTCAACGAATTTGCAGCCGCCGTAGTAGCGCTTTCCCGGATATCCCTCGGCATACTTGTTCTGCATGGGATTGCTGAGAGCCGCGAGCACCGCCTTCGATGCGAAATTCTCGCTGGCGATCATCTCGAGCTGATCCTGCTGGCGTGCAAGCTCCGAGGACATCGTCTCCATGATCTCGGGATCGGTCTCCTCGAGAAATGGAAAAAGATTTTCTTTGTACATCCTTATCGCCTCTCATTGATCAGGCTCACCGCCTGAATGACAGTACCTCCAACCCGTTCGCTTTGCACACCACCCCGGCCCACCGGCGCACGGGACGTCCCGCAGCGGCGGATGTATCACCGCTGCGTGCCGGTCTCGTACCCGATGATCTTCCCGACCCGCCGCTGGTGGCGGCCGCCCTCGAACGGCGTCTCGAGCCAGACCTTCACCAGTTCCTCCAACGCCGGGTCATCCATGCTAATTTCGGACAGGGCCAGAACGTTCGAATCATTGTGGCGCCTCGTCATCGCGGCATCATCGATCGTCCGGCAGAGCGAAGCTCGCACGCCCTGCACCTTGTTCGCCGCGATGGACATCCCGATGCCCGTGCAACAGACGAGGATGCCCCTGTCGGCTTCGCCCGCAGCCACCATCCGGGCCACGGGGAATGCGTAATCGGGGTAATCGACCGAATCGGCGCCCTCGCAGCCCTTGTCCATCACGTCGTGTTCCCACTTCTCGAGGAGAACCTTGATTCGTTCTTTCAGCGGAAAGCCCCGGTGGTCGGAACCTATGGAAATCTTCACGTTACTCCCCCAGGCAGCCGGACCGTACTCCATCCGGGGCCGGCCCGCCCGTTTACGTTTACCTAATACTCACCCGGGAATAAAGATAGCATCAAACGGCCTATACGGCAACAGCGCAGAAACGGGGACGCTGTCGAAATGGCAAATCCAGACCTACTTCATGAATGTCAGCCAGTTATGGCGATCTTTCGTCTCCGCGTTCAGGTACTTGAAGAAGAGCTCCTGGAGCCTGGTCGTGATCGGCCCGCGCTTTCCCTCACCGATCCCGATCTTGTCGACGCTCCTGATCGGTGTGATCTCCGCAGCGGTGCCCGTGAAGAAAAGCTCATCGGCGATGTACAGCATCTCCCTCGGTATCAACTGTTCCACGACACTCATTCCGAGCTCCTCGATCAGGGTGATCACGGTATCCCTCGTGATACCCGGAAGCACGCTCGCACCGATGGGCGTCGTGTATATCCTGCCGTCCTGGACGATGAAGAGGTTTTCACCGCTGCCCTCGCTCACGTATCCAGTGGTATCCAGAGCGATACCTTCGGAGTAACCGCCGAGAATGGCTTCCATCTTTATGAGCTGCGAGTTCATGTAGTTGGCGCCGCTCTTGGCGAGCGCGGGAAGCGTATTCGGGGCTATCCTGTTCCAGCTCGATACGCACACGTCGACCCCCTGTTCGATGGCTTCCGGGCCGAGGTAGTTGCCCCATTCCCAGACTACGATGAACGAATTGACCGGATTATTGAGCGGGTTCACACCGAGCTCGCTGTATCCCCTGTAAATCATCGGACGGATATAGCACGCGTCCATCCCGTTGACCCTCACCGTCTCGATACATGCCTCGATGTATTCATCGAAAGGCATGTCATAATCCATGCGGTACATCTTGGCCGAATTGTAGAGGCGCTTGATATGCGGATCGATACGGAAGATAGCGGAGCCCTTTTTTGTCTCGTAACATCTGATACCTTCAAAAACCGCGCTACCGTAGTGAACGACATGAGTGCATACGTGGATCCTCGCATCGTCCCAGTCGACGAATTTCCCGTCCATCCATATCTTCTTCGATGGTTTCAATGGCATCGTTACACTCCTTCTGAATTGAGATCAGACCGGGCCCAGCGGCCGGACCCGGATGTTGCATGCGCATCCTGTAATATCTGTTTTTACGCTGAATATTATATTAATACACCCTCCATACTGGCAATATAATAAATTCATTTTTCACAGTAAAATCCAAAAAATCTGAAAAGTTGAGTTGCTTTGTATGGTATTCGAGCAGGTCCGGGCAAGGCCCCTTCCCGGCGGCCGTTCGACGCCTCATCAGCCATGGTTCTCTTTAAGTTCATATTTTTCAACAAGATAATCGATCAGTTTTGTAACGAGTTTGTCGAGCTCTTCCCGCGTTCGCTCATAGCGCGACCGGTCACCGCCAATCGGGTCTTCGATATCAGGGTCTTTCCGGTCCGTATCGAGCTCTCCGAACAGAATAACCTTCGATTCCATGCCCGGTGCGATCATCTGCAGTTCGTCCCTGTGCCCCCCCGTCATGACTACAGCAAGATCGGCGTCCCCGGCCAATTCCGCCGTGAGCCTGCGTGACCCGTGCCCCCGGAGATCGATCCCCCTCTCCCGCAGGACATCCACTGCGTGTCGGGACGCCGGCTGTCCCTCCCGGGCGTGAAGACCGGCACTCGATACGGCAATACGGTCATCGAGACCCACTTCACGAATCCTCTCCGCGGCCATCGCCGCGGCCATCGCGCTCCGGCACGTATTGCCCGTGCAGACAAATAACAGCTTCTTCATCATGATCCCTGCCGCATATCAAAGTATCCGGGTTTGCCGGTATCGTGCGCCGGGCCGCACCGAAGCCCGATGCCTGTTACCATAGGAAACCGGCGCCCCTCCTGTCAAGACGAAGAGATAAGGAAATTATCTTGTTTGAAAGCGGTCCCCTGTCCTATTGTTGACATGTTACACGTCAACCAGGGAGGAGGAACCGATGGCCGAACTGAAAATGGACGATTCCAGCCGCGTTGAGGCCGAAAATGTAACCATGGAGGGAGCGAGGAACGTGAAGGTCAGGCGGCTGATCTCGGACGGGGACGGGGCAACCGGTTTCCTGATGCGCAAGTTCGAGGTCGGTCCCGGCGGCGTGACACCCCTTCATACCCACAGCTGGGAACACGAGGTGTACATACTGAGCGGGGATGGCGTGCTTGTCTATGAGGGCGAGGAGAAACCGTTCTCCAGCGGGCATTTCATCTTCGTTCCCGGCGGGCGGCTCCATTCCTTCGCCAACACGGGCGATGGCGTGCTCGAATTCCTGTGCATGGTCCCGGCAACGGCGAAGTCCTGATCGGAACTTTTTTAAGGCAAGGCCATGCCGACAGCAGCGTGACATTCATGCCGACAGCAGCGCGTCATCCATGGAACTCGTTAACTGATCTAACGTTAAGGTTGACAAGAAGGATGTCCGGACTTAACTTGTAAGAAAGACTTTTGGGACATCACCCCGATTCAAGATAGGATAGGAGTTTCGATGAAACGATTCACATGTCTCGTGTCAGCCGTGATCCTGCTGTGCGCCGCAACGGCATCGCTTGCAGGCCCGCCGGTCTTCAAGCAGAAGAAATATTACGGGCCCATCCCGGCCAATATGCTGAGTTTCAGCATGGGGTTCATAGACGGGCCGACGGCCGAACACCTGATCGACCATTTTGAAAACTGGGCCAATGAAAGGAACGGGCAGGACATCTGGACCGATTTCTCCAACTCCCCGTTCTTCCTTGCCGGGTACCAATATCAGCTCACGCCGAACCACTTCTTCAGGTCGAGTGTCAGTTTCTCGTACCTGAGCACCGAGAGCATCGGCGATTACGTAGCGCAGGGCGATTCGCTGTTCCAGCTGCAGATCGATCGCACACTCAAGATCTACCTGCTCTCGCTTGAGCTCGGGTTCATATACTACGTGATGGAGCCGGAAGTGCGCAACTTCTCTCCCTATGTCGGCGGAGGCTTTTCAACCGTGTTCCCGTTCGTCCGCCTCGACAATGAATCCTTCTTCGAGGGAAATTCATTCGACAATCCCGGCGAGACCAGGTCCAAAAACAGCTATCAGGCGGGTATGCACGTCGAGTTCGGTATGATTTACTACATAACCAACAAATACTCCGCCGCCATGGAGGGACGCCTCCAGATGGCACAGAGCAAATTCAAGATGCATAATGGAAATTTCGACCTGGATTACCAGGGCTTCTCCCTCGGGTTGAATCTGAACTACCATTTCTGATGGACACCTGTACGTTCGATGTTGTGGTTATCGGGGCCGGCCCCGCCGGCTCGAGGGCCGCCTCGCGGATCGCCGGCGCGGGTCGCCGTGTTCTGCTCCTCGAAAAGAGGGAGCGTATCGGCTTTCCCGTCCGGTGCGCCGAGGCCGTCGGGCCCCGCGAAGACGTGGAGCGCTATCTCACGCTCGATGATTCCCTCGTATCCTCCCCCATCCACGGCGTCCTCGTCGCATCTCCCGGCGGAGAGCGTTTCGAATCGCAGATGCGCGATATCGGCTTCATCATCGACAGGGAACTCTTCGACAGGAGACTCGCCGAAGCGGCCGGGCGGAACGGCGCCGAAGTGCGGACCGGGCACCAGGCTGTGCGCCTGCTCACAGGGAACGGGCGAATCCATGGAGTTACGGTCAGGGAATGCAATTCGGGGGCGGAGTACGATGTCAGATCGTCCGTTGTCGTCGGGGCGGATGGGATCGAGGCCCTGTCTCCCCGGTGGGCCGGCCTGAAACACAGCTTCCGGCCCGATGAGATATTCTCCTGCGCCCAGAAGCTCGTCAGCGGGCTCGATATCCCTCGTCCATTCATGGAGTTCCACCTCGGCGAGCGTTTCGCTCCGGGCGGGTACGCTTGGGTTTTTCCCAAGGGCGGTGACCGGGCAAACGTCGGTGTCGGTGTAAATCCATCGAGAGCGAGGGGCAAAACCGCG
The DNA here is from genome assembly GCA_030672805.1 of Candidatus Krumholzibacteriota bacterium. GTDB lineage: Bacteria > Krumholzibacteriota > Krumholzibacteriia > Krumholzibacteriales > Krumholzibacteriaceae > DAOVFR01. The sequence goes on along the minus strand of DAOVFR010000013.1, from coordinate 3,434 downwards.
GTGGATTATCTCGAGGAGTTCATCTCCCACCGGTGTCCCGGAGGCACGCGCCACCGGCTCATCGGCGGCGGATGCTCCGTAGCCCGGGGGCTCCCCACGCTCGCTACGGACGGATACGTCGTGGTCGGTGAGGCGGGACACCAGAACAATCCCTTCTCGGGAGGGGGGATCATCAACGCACTCGAGGGCGCCGACATGGCGGCAGAGACGATCACGGCGGCCCTGGACAGCGGCGACGTCTCGAAACGGAGTCTCGACGCGTACTCGAGATCGTGGAAGAAAGCGGTCGGCAGAACAAACGATACCTTCTACCGTGCGGCCAGGATATTCTACTCGCTGCCTGACGGCGAGATGGATGGACTGATACGGAAGCTGATACGCACACCGGGGATAGTCCATTCGAAGGGCGTGAACCCGTCCCGGATGGTACTCGCGATCATGATGCACCGTCCTTCCCTCGTGTTCAAGCTGTTCGGCTCGTTGTTTCCGTCCCGGCGGTAAGTTCTGTATGCGGGTTCCGTGTCGATAGCGTTGAAAGCTCGATGGTTTTCTGCTATATTGTCGCTGTAAACTGTCCTGAACATCATCATGGCGATGAAAGGCGAAACAGTGGAATCCCGGAGAAACGGCCCGGACGTGGCCCGGGATAAATGTATCGTTTGCGGAGCATGTACCGCCGCCTGCCCGAGAGAAGCGCTCGTTATCGAAGGGACGACACTCGTGTTGAAGCCTGAGCGCTGCCGCCCCTGCGGGCAGGCGGCTCTTGTCTGTCCCACGGGGGCGCTCTCGTGCCCTGAATGAAGCGGTCCCAACCACCCCCAACCGGACCCGGAGAGTGAAAATGAGCGTCAACCCGACAATGCTGATCGACCGGAAGGTCGTCGGCCCCCTTGCAACCAACTGTTTTATCCTCGCCTGCCCCGAAACGAGAAAAGCCATTATCGTCGACCCGGGCGGCGACCCGGACCTCATCATCGCCGCGGTCGAGCAGGCACGGCTCGAGCCCGTGGAGATCGTCTGCACGCACGGCCACAGCGATCATATCGCGTCCGTGGCGGAGCTCAAGCGGACCTTCGGGGTTGGCTTTGCACTGCACGCCGCCGACGCCGGGATCGTGAAACTCTCGGTCGGGGAATCGGCGCTGTGGGGCATGGGTGTCATCGAGGAGCCGGCGATCGACCGGACCCTCGCACCAGGTGACATACTGCGGATCGGTACGATAGAGGGAACCATTCTCCACACACCGGGACACACGCCGGGCGGCATCTCGCTGCTCTTCGATGGATCGGTCCTCGTCGGTGATACATTGTTTGCGGGTTCCATCGGCAGGACGGACCTTCATGGAGGGGATTTCGACACCCTCATATCATCGATACGGACCGAGCTGCTGCCGCTGTCCGACGATACCGCCGTTTACACCGGTCACGGGCCGTCGACGACGATCGGCCGTGAACGGACGGGCAACCCCTTCCTCTAGCGGCCGCTTTCCGCACATGCGTCAGGAGGAGCCGTGAAAACGACGCTGAACTGGCTGGTGAATCGACGGTGCTTCCTCGTACCCGCCCTCGCTGCATCAATATCCGCCGCAGCGATATCGCCCGGACACCTCCATGCCCGGCATGTGCGCACACCCGCCGGTCCCGATGAGGTTCCCGGTGAACGGCACGCGGATCCGTTCGCCCCCGCCGTACTGGAATCCTTCTTCGACAGCCTCGCCTCGTCCCAGATGCATGCTTTCAGACTTGCCGGCATGTGCGTGGTCATCGTCAGGGGCGGCGCGGTCCTCTTCTCGAAGGGGTACGGGTACGCGGACCTGGAGACACGAAGACCGGTCGTTCCGGACAGTACGCTCTTCAGGACCGGCTCCGTGTCGAAGCTCCTCACCTGGACCGCCGTCATGCAGCTCGTCGAGGAGGGAAGGCTCGATCTTCGGGCGGATATCAACGAATACCTATCGGGATTCACTATTCCGGCAACCTATCAAGATCCCGTAACGCTTTCCCACCTCATGACTCACACGGCTGGTTTCGAGAAACGAATCATCAACCTCTTCACCCGTAACGAGAACGACCTCGTCCCTCTCGGGGAATACCTCGCCCGGAACATCCCTGCACGGGTCCGCCCGCCGGGAGAACTCGCCGCCTATTCGAACTACGGAGCAGCCCTGGCGGGTTTCATCGTGGAACGGGCGTCAGGAATGCCATTCGAGGAATACGTCGAGCAGCGGATCCTCCGGCCGCTCGGAATGCTGTACAGCTCGTTCCGCCAGCCGCTTCCCGATACGCTCGCCCCACTCATGTCACGTGGCTATCATCACCTGGACGGGGCGTTCCGGCCAGGCGATTTCGAGATGGTTTCCGCCGTACCTGCGGGCTCGATGAGCGCCGCGCCCGCCGATATGGCGAGATTCATGATAGCCCACCTCCAGGGCGGACGCTTCGGCGGCAGACGCATCCTCAGGTCAGGGACGACTGCCGGAATGCACCGCAGGCAGTTCTCCAACGATCCGGGGACGAGCGGCATCGCGTTCGGGTTCATGGAGCGTCTGCACAACGGCCGCAGGTTCCTGCTCCACGGCGGCGACACTTTCCTCTTTCACGCTCTCCTCGTGCTGGCCCCCGAAGACGGTTCAGGTCTTTACGTGACGTACAACAGCGCCGATGGTGGAAAAGCGAGGGGGGACGTGCTGGACGCGTTCCTGGACCACTTCTACCCCATCCCCGCCCCCACGCTCATCCGGCCGCCGGACGGTTCCCTCGAGCGGATCCGCCGCATCGAGGGCAGCTATATCCTTTCGAGGAGCTCCCGGACGACAATCGGGAAATTCTTCGATCTCCTCGAAAACACCGTTCGGGTTTCGGCGGAACGGGGCGGAGCGCTCCGGATCTCGGGACGCCGCGGCCAAAAGCAGTCACGCTGGATCGAGGTCGAACCAAACACGTTCAGGCACCCGCATAGGGACCGGTACTGCTATATCCGCGGCAGCGGCGCGGATACGCGCATCTTCCTTCGGAAACAGCCCCCTCCGTGTGCTGACCAGGCTTCACTGGTACGAGACGCCGCGGTTCAATACAGGGTTGATGGCAATATGCGGTCTTGTGTTTCTCTCGGCCGTGCTGGCCTGGCCGGTCGCTCGCGCGCTGCGGGGACCTGCCGCCGGGAATGCCCCGGCGAGCCGGGCAAGATTGATCGCCTGGCTTCTCTGCTTGTTCAACCTCTTCTTCATGGCGGCCATCATCCTCACAGCAGGGAATGCACAGATCGCGTTCGGGATCCCCCTCCGGCTGAAGCTTCTGCTGACAATCCCCATGGTGACAACCGTCCTCACAGCCGCGCTCGTCGTGTGCACGCTCCTCGCCTGGAGGAAGGCGTTCTGGGGACGGGCCGGGCGGATTCATTTCACCCTCGTGACGTCCGGCGCCGTGGCGTTCGCG
>DAOVFR010000261.1 GCA_030672805.1 Candidatus Krumholzibacteriota bacterium | reverse complement strand
GCCGTCACCGGCGAGCGTACTCACGGCCAGAAGAACAGCGGCTGCGTTGTTGTTAACGATGAATGCATCCTCGGCTCCCGTGAGAAGACGGAGGAGCCTTCGCGCCCTTCGTCCCCGCTCGACCCGTTCCCCGGAAACGATATCGATCTCGATATCGACACACCCGGATGCAGCTTTCTCCACGGCCTCACAGGTCCTTGTTCCCAGCACCGCCCGACCCAGGTTCGTGTGCAGAACCACGCCAGTCGCATTGATCACGCGGCGCTGGAGATTCCGTGACAGCTCATCGAGTTTCACGGAGACGGCGCGGCAGATTTTTTCCCTCAGGTCGTCCCTGCCGGGCGCCCCAAGAGTGCCATCGTGCAGGCGCTCCCTGCAGCTCGCGATCTCCTCCCGTATGAGGCGTATGATCCCCTTTCTGGCCAGGCGGGTCACATGACCGGCTATCCTCTTGTCTTCCAATACCTTCTCTACCGACGGGAGCCATGCCAGCGCCGATTTGTTCTTCATCTCCACCTCGATGAAGGAGTCGTTAAAATCGGCCAACTTCTACCATATATAGTAGATAGCGTCAACAGTTTTCACAATATATTGCACGTCCCCGTAACAGACTGCCCGGCAGCCACCACGCCCGTCCCGGAGACGCAACGGAACTCCGTCCTGAATGTGCGGCCAATTTGTAGCTTGATGTGATTCGGCACATCTGTTAAAGAATCTTGAAAGAAACGGCACTGGAACCATGGGGGCTTACCATGAAACGCCCGGCAATTCTATACGGGATCATCATCGTGATCGCGGCGATCGCGGCCCTTGCGGGCTGCGCGCGGAAGATGACGGCCTACGACAGGCTCTACGCGAGTCTGAGCGAGAAACTCGATGCGAGGGACTGGAGTGTCCTGGACGGCAGGACGATCGTCATCGACCCCGGGCACGGCGGGGCATTCAGGGGCGCCTTCGGCGCCGACAGCCTCACCGAAGCGGAGGTCAACCTCGGCGTAGCGCTGTACCTGTGGGGACTGCTCGGAGAAGCGGGGGCGGATGTGCATCTTACGAGAACGACCGACAGGGATTTTCTTCCACCCGGTTCGGAGGAACTGCGAGACGATCTCGAAGCGCGGGTTGCACGGGCCAATTCGCTGCATCCCGAGGTCTTCATATCGATCCACCACAACTCCAACATCAGCCTCGATCGTGAAAGAAACAGGGTCGAGGTATATTACCGGGGTGACGACCCGCGTGCCTCGCTGGAACTTGCACGGGACATCCACATTCATCTCGCACGCAACCTCGGTATCGATGAATCGGAAATCAGGCCCGGCAACTACCATGTCCTACGCAACTCGGAGTCGAACGCGGCCGTGCTGGGAGAGGCCAGCTACATCTCGAATCCATCGGTTGAAGAAAAGCTGAGGATCTCCGGAAAGCTGAAACTCGAGGCGGAATGCTATTTCATGGGGCTCGTCTCCTACTTTTCGAAGGGTGTGCCCCGTATCGAACTTATCTCACCGTCCAGCGATACGGTCAAGACGCCGGAACCGGTGACGTTCCGGATCGACGAGGGTCTCGGCGTTCCTATCGAAACGGCATCGGCAAGGGTGACCGTCAACGGACGGGAGGTGCGGACCGTGTTCGATCCACTGCACAATACACTGACCTACCAGTTCCCTCCCGATGCACCGAACGGCAAGTACACGATCCGGGCGACTGCGCGAAGTACCTGGGGCGCGACAGCCGCGAGCAGGCCGTCGGTACTGCTCATCACGAGACCGGCACGGCACTTTCTCCCGCTTCCGGCCGTGCGAGAAGCGGATTCGACGGTGACGCTGAGGATCAAGGTGCTCGACGAGCTCGGCCTGCCGGTTGCGGACGGAACAACCGTATTCGCCATACCGGACATACCCGGAGAACTGTCCCAGGGTACCTGCACGGATGGAATATTTTCCCTATCGTCCAGCGTCGGACCGGCTGCCGGCGCCTTCATCGTCGGGAGCGGGCAGCGGCGGGACACGGTACGCTTCGACCCGGTCGAGGAGGCAGAAGGCTTCCCGCTCCTCTGTATCGACGGTCAAACGGGATCGAGGATCCCGTTTCCCATCGCTTCGGTCATCGGCTCTCCCGGCGTCATGTACGGGGCTTCACGGGGGCGTATCTATATTCCGCCGCAGCGCCACAACGACCTGCTCGTCATTTTCGCCAAGGGATACCGCCCCGGCAGAACGATGATCAGGGACAGGATACTGCGCAGCGAGGGCAACCTCGTCGAGCTGCTCCCCGCCTTCGATGGCATCCTGAGGGGAAAGAAGATCGCCCTGGACCCGGTCGGCGGAGGGGCCGACCACGGCGGTCTCGGAAAACGGAAACTGCGGGGCGAGTCGGTGAACCTCGAGGTGACCCGGCGCCTCGAAGACATGCTCGAGAACGCCGGGGCAAGCGTTATCCTGACGCGCAGGGGCGAAGAAAGCCTCTCGATCCACGAGAGGATATACCGTATAAACCGGTTCGGGGCCGACGTGGCGATCCAGCTTCGTCATGGCCCCGGTCCAGGCAGTGAAACGGGATGCAGGATACACCATTACCCGGGCAGCCGTATGGGTTCATCCCTTGCGGGCAAGCTCGAGGCAAGACTGCAGGGACTCCCTCCCTGCGGGAAGTTCGAGATCCTCGAATCGGCAGCCATGTTCCTGCAGCAGACGAACTGTCCCGCATGCGCCGTACAGTGCGGCTCGGTAGAGGATGAGAACACGGAGAGGGTTTTGTCGAATTTCAGATTTGCCCAGCTCGAAGCGGAGCGTCTCTTCTCCGCCTTTGTGAGTCTCTTCGGACAGGATTCATGGCAGTGTCTTTCGCTCCCCGTCACCATCCTGATCGACGATAATCCGTTAATCGCCGGCGCCGTCTCGCTTGACAACACAATTACGATGCTGACCGACAGAAACGGCCGGGCCGTTTTCACGTGCGTCAGCCCCGGAAAACACTTCCTTACCTTTAAAACACCTGATGGAAACCCCTGCCACGCCGTCCACGAGGTCGTCGAAGACGACACCGAGGGGTTCCTGATCAATCTCCGCTCCCCATGAAGCGGAACCGACCCGGATCCACAGCGCTTGACACTCCACCTGCCTGCACAACATATTTTGCATAGACAAGGATTACAGCATGTGGAAAATCAGAATACACGATCGGCAGCGGAACAAGAAACTGCTTCTGTACACACCCATCGCACTCGTTTTACTTATCCTCGTCCTGTTCACCGTGGAGAAATCGCAGATCTACAAACCGTTCTTTACCGTCGGGTACGAAGGACCGATGAAACTGATCCCCGAGATCACGATCATAGATGAAACATCGATCGAGACCGATGTGTCATCGCGGGAGAAACATGCAATGATCGCGAGAAACATC
>DAOVFR010000151.1 GCA_030672805.1 Candidatus Krumholzibacteriota bacterium | reverse complement strand
GGGGCGCCTGCGCGGCAGAAGGTAGGCCGGGCGGAGAAAAGGAGAGTTTGTTGGCTGGAAAGTGCATCGTGATACTCGGCCCTCCCGGCTCGGGCAAGGGTACGCAGGCTGTGCGCATCGCCGGCGAGCTTGGGATAAAGCACCTGTCGACCGGCGATCTCCTCCGCGAGGGCGTCGCCCGCAAGACCGGGCTAGGGCTCGAAGCGGAAGGTTATATGAAACGCGGAGACCTGGTGCCGGACGAGATCATGCTCGGTCTGATTCACGAGGAACTCGGGCGCATGGGCGATTCCGGATGGATTCTCGACGGGTATCCGCGGACACTCCCACAGGCAGAGTCGCTTTCCGGAATGCTCGAGGAGCAGGGGCGGTCAATCGACCACGTTGTGTTCGTCGACGTCAACCCGGAGGTGATCGTCAGGCGGCTCACAAGCAGGAGGATCTGTTCCGGCTGCAATGCGGTTCACAACCTCGAGATGGAGGATATGTCGGAGGGAGACGGATGCAGGGAATGCGGCGGTGAGCTCGTTAAGAGGCCCGACGACGACGAGGAGACCGTCCGCCGCAGGCTGGAAGTATACGGGATACAGACTGCGCAGGTTGTCGACTATTACCGGCGGCAGAACAGGCTGGTCCCGGTTGACGGTGCCGCAGGCATAGATGAAGTTACCGCGGAGATACTCCGCAACGTGAAATGATAGCGATACGGACAAGAACGGAACTGGATCTCCTCAGGAAGAGTGGCGAGGTCCTGAAGCGCTGCTTTCTCGAGGTCGAGAAAGTGCTCCGGCCGGGCTTGACGACAGGGGAGATCGATTCCCTTGCCGAGGAGTACATCAGGTCGTACGATGCGGTGCCCGCGTTCAAGGGGTACCAGGGTTTTCCCGCTTCGGTCTGCACCTCGGTGAACGAACAGGTCGTTCACGGGATTCCGGGCCCCAGGGAGTTGAGGGAGGGTGACATCATCGGAATCGATATGGGCGTGCTTCGGGAGGAGTACTACTCGGACGCTTCCCGGACCTACATGATCGGTGAGGTCAGCGAGGAAGCGGTGAAGCTGCTGCGCGTCACGAAAGAGGCGCTCGAGCTGGGTATTGACAAGGCCCGGTCCGGCAACCATCTTTCTGACATCTCGCATGCGGTGCAGGCACATGCCGAGAATAACGGATTCCAGGTGGTGAGGGTTCTTGTCGGTCATGGTATCGGCCGGCGGATGCACGAGGAGCCGCAGATTCCCAATTACGGCCCTCCCGGGAATGGGCCGGTGCTGAAGCCCGGTATGGTGCTGGCTATAGAGCCGATGCTGAACGTCGGAACGAAGGATGTCCTGACGCTGAAAGATAACTGGACGTACGTGACGGTGGACGGGAGTCTTTCCGCTCACTTCGAGGATACGGTGGCGGTGACGGAAAACGGCCCCATGATAATGACTCGATAGATCGGGCCGCCCACCGTGCGGTCCCGGACCGGGTGCCCGTGGACGGCGCGGTTGTAAGGGATCGGTTTCGGGAAGGGTACGTAGGAAGGCAGAGAATGGCCGTACAGAAGGGAATACCGGTTGAGGGAACAGTGGTCGAGGCGCTGCCGAACGCCATGTTCCGGGTCGAGCTGGAGAACAAGCACATCGTTCTGGCTCATGTTTCCGGAAAGATGAGAATGCACTTTATCAGGATTCTCCCAGGCGACCGTGTAGCGCTCGAGCTGACCCCCTACGATCTGAAACGGGGGCGCATCACATACCGGTATAAATGATCGATGGCCTGTACGTTGGGAGTGCCGGACCCGAACCCGCTGGATATTTGTTACTGCTTTCCTTGGGGAAGCGGGGATGAAAAGGAAGCACGACGATGAAGGTAAGAAGTTCAGTAAAGACGATTTGCCCGGATTGCAAGATAATCCGGCGCAAGGGTGTGCTGCGCGTGATCTGCAAGAACCCCAGGCATAAACAGCGCCAGGGGTAGGGGCGAGGCACGACCAGCTAAGAAAGGAGCTGTCCTGTGGCGCGTATCGTCGGTGTCGACATACCTGACAAAAAGCATATCGAGATTGCACTGACCTATATTTTTGGTATCGGGCGTACGAGTGCGCAGAAAATCCTCACAAAGGCAAGAGTACCGTTCAACACGAAGACGAGAGATCTTACCGAGGACCAGACGGTCAAGATCAGGGAGATTATCGAGAACGAGTACAAGATCGAGGGTTCGCTGCGCAGTGAGACGACGCAGAATATCAAGAGACTGATGGATATCGGCGCGTACCGCGGGCTGAGGCACAGGCACGGCCTGCCGGTTCACGGTCAGCGGACGCATACGAATGCCCGTACCCGTAAAGGCCCGCGCCACCGTCCGGGATCGAAGAGAAGGAAATAGTCTCCAGCGATAGATGTGAACGGTATCAGTGTGAGTTTTGATCGATCAGTTAACGGGAGGTTTTTCATTGGCCCGTCCTCAGAAGTCGAAGAAAAAGAAGGCCAAAAAAGTGGACGCGTTCGGAATTGCTCATATTAAGTCCACATTCAACAATACCATCGTGACGATCACGGACCGTGATGGAGCAGTCGTTGCCTGGTGCAGCCCGGGCAAGCTCGGCTATAAAGGTTCGAGGAAAAGCACGCCGTTCGCGGCACAGCAGGCAGCGATGAATGCCTCGCGGGAAGCGATGTCGATGGGAATGAAGAAGGTTGAGGTCTGGATCAAGGGTCCCGGTCCGGGGCGCGAAGCGTCGATCAGGAGTCTTCGCGCATCGGGCATCGATGTGTCGGGGATCAAGGACTGTACGCCTATTCCTCATAACGGTTGCCGCCAGAAGAAGCGCAGGCGGATCTAGGTTGACGTATCTAAAATGGAATGGCCGCAAGGTGCGGCCTGGGAGGTAACGATCGATGGCAAGATATACGGGTCCCAAATGCAAGCTGTGCCGCAGAGAGGGGACCAAGCTGTTCCTGAAAGGGGACCGTTGCTACTCGGAGCGCTGTGCGATCGAGAAACGCAACTATCCGCCGGGTGAGCACGGCCGTTCCAGGTTCAGCAGGAGGAGCAACTACCGGATCCAGCTGAGGGAGAAGCAGAAACTGCGCCGAATGTACCAGATACTCGAGCGCCAGTTTAGAAATTACTTCGAACGGGCCGACAGGATGAAAGGTGTTACCGGGGAAAACCTTTTGAGGCTTCTCGAGTGTAGAATGGACAACATGGTGTACCGGATGGGCTTTGCCCCTTCGCGTGCGACGGCTCGCCAGCTGATCCTGCACAATCACTTCCAGGTGAACGGTAAGCGGGTGAACGTGCCGTCGTACCAGGTACAGGTCGGCGACCGTGTCGCGCCGCGGGAAAAGAGCAGGAACCTGCTGGTCATAGAGGAAAGCTTGAAAAAATACGGTAGCCGGGGCACCGTTCCCTACATCTCGGTGGACATGAACACGAGAGAGGGCGCCTACGTCGAGGAGCCAACAAGAGACGTGATCCCGGTTCCGATCGAGGAAAACCTGATCGTCGAGCTGTATTCCAAGTAGTGCCGGCGCGGCAATTTGGAGTGCGAGGCGGGCGGTGAGGATGGATACACGTTTTTTTACGTATGCCGTGCAAGGAGGAACGCATAGATGAAATGGCGTAACCTTTTAATGCCGAGAGAGATCGTGAAGGATGAGGCCGCCATGACACCTCTCTTTGGGAGGTTCAGGGTGGAACCGCTGGAGCGCGGGTTCGGCAATACTATTGGAAATGCGCTTCGCCGAACGCTTCTCTCGTCCATCCAGGGAGCAGCGATGACCGCGGTGAAGATCGACGGCATTCTTCATGAGTTCGGAACGATCAAGGGTGTCAAGGAGGATGTCACCGATGTCATTCTCAACCTGAAACAGCTCATTCTCAAGATGCACTGTGACGACCCAAGGTTTCTCACTCTCGCTGTCGAGAAGAAGGGAGCCATCACAGCCGCGAATATACAGGAGACCTCGGAAATAGAGATTCTGAACAAGGACCTTCATATTGCAACCTGCACCGAGAAGACGAAGATCAAGATGGAAATCCTGGTCGGGCACGGCAGGGGGTATGTCCCCGCGGAGGCGCACAACCTGGAGGATTTCGAGATCGGACTCATTCCGATGGATTCGAATTTCAGTCCTGTAACCCACGTCAACTACGTTGTAAAGGACACCCGTGTCGGGCAGAAGACCGACTACGACTCGCTCATGATCGAAATCACGACGAGCGGGAGTGTGACTCCCGAGGACGCTCTCGGCTTCGCGGCAAAGATTCTCAAGGACCACATGCTGCTGTTCATAAATTTCGAGGAGGAGCCCGTCGAGGAAGAGGAAGTAAAAGTCAACGAGGAAGTCGAGCGGATGGTCGAGCTGCTGGCACGCAGCGTCGATGAGCTGGAACTTTCGGTCCGTTCCTCGAACTGTCTCAAGGCGGCCAACATCAAGACGCTGGGCGACCTTGTGCGCAAGGCCGAGGGCGACATGCTCAAGTACCGTAACTTTGGACGCAAGAGCCTGAAGGAGATCGCCGACATCCTCGACGGCATGGGGCTGGAGCTTGGGATGGACGTGGAAAAAGCTCTCAACCCCGAAGAAACGGTAAGCGAGGAGAACGAGTAATGAGGCACAATCGAGACGTGAAGAAGCTGAACCGTACCGCATCTCACCGGAAGGCGATGCTGCGGAACATGGTTACATCGCTCTTCGCTGCCGAGCGCATCCAAACGACGACGGCAAAGGCAAAGGAAGCGAGGCGGGTTGCCGAACGGATGATCACGTTCGCTCGCAGGGGGGACCTTGCGGCGAGGCGGCACGTGGCCAGGACGGTCCAGAATCCGCGGGTCCTGAAAAAACTCTTCGACGAGATTGCGCCTCGCTACACTGACAGGCCCGGCGGGTACACGCGTGTGCTCAAGCTCGGCGCCCGGAAAGGTGACGGTGCGAAGCTCGCGATGCTCGAGCTCCTCGGCAAGGACGATGAGGGTCGCAAGAAGAAAAAGAAACCCCGGAAAACGTACCACGAGGTCGAAGTTCCGAAGAGCCCCCTCGAGGCCTGGAAAAAGACGAAAGAAGCCGCGGCGGCCGCCGCTGCCGAAGAAAGTGCAGAGGCAGCGGTAGAGGCCGAAGCTGCAGAGGAGCAAACTTCCGAAGAGGCGCCGGCGCCTGCTAAAAAGAAAAAGAAAAAGAAAAAGGAATAGAATCGACCGATCTATAACGCATGGTAAGGGGCCGCCTGTAAGGCGGCCTTTGTTTTCCCGTACCGGCGCCCCGGCGGGTGCAAGCGGTCGGAAGGATGGTGCCTCGTGGTATTGACGGGTGTTGTTCTTCCCATTTTTTTCATCGTTTTCATCGGGTTCCTTCTCCAGCGGTTCGGAAGGCTCGACGTAAGGGTTTTCTCGCGGACACAGCTATACGTTCTCTCTCCGGCGCTCGTTTTCTATGCGATGGCGAGAGCCGAAGCGAGCACCGTGCTGGTACTCAACGTGTTCCTCTACATCGCGATACTCTCGGGGGTTATCCTCGGGATTGCCCAGGGACTCGGATTCGCACTCCGAAGGGATCGTCTCGAGCGGAACGCGATATCGCTTACGGCCGTTTTCATGAACAGCGGTTTCTACGGGATACCGGTCTGCATGCTCGCATTCGGGGAGAAGGGGCTCGTCTACGCAACGACGTATGTCGTCGCCTCCTCGGCGGTGCAGTGCACGCTCGGGATATTTATCGCAAATGCGGGACGGATGAAGCCGTCATCGGCGGTGTTGAGCATATTCCGGATACCGATCATCTACTCGATCGTCCTGGCCAGGTTCCTGGTACATTTCGACCTGATGCCTCCCGAGCCGCTCATGAAGATGATAAACCTCCTCGGGCAGTCGGCGATTCCGATAGGCCTTCTTCTTCTCGGGATGCAGCTCGAGCGTGTCGTCGAGGGGATCGTGAGGGGAACGGGGCCTGGAATGATTGCCCGTTCCGGCGTGCGTCATGAGAAGGGCGCAAGCTCCGGCGCAACGGGAGACGAGCTCACCGGCGGCCGGACGGAGCCGAGGGATATAGCAAGCGGGCTTGCCGGCGGTTTCCTCAGGATCGCGGGCGGATTCTGCGTGGCGCTGCTCTTGATCAGGTTTTTTAATTTTGATCCCGTTCTCAGATCGGTGATAATCGTCGAGTCGTCGATGCCCACCGCCGTGAACATGATCGTCTATGCGACCGAGTTCAACTGCCGGCCGAAACTCGTCGCGGTGGGGGTTCTCGGCTCGACGCTTGCCAGCGCGCTGAGCGTGACGTTGATCCTTGGCTGGTTGACCTGATGCGTTTCCTCTTCGACTGATGAAACGGCGGTCGATGATGCACTACCTCTCCTTTGCTCCCCGCGGTAGAGACGAAGCGGAGCATTTCTTCACGGAATGCACCCGGCTGAAGCGGGAGGGGAGCG
>DAOVFR010000208.1 GCA_030672805.1 Candidatus Krumholzibacteriota bacterium | reverse complement strand
CTCGACGCCGAACCGTTCGCCCCCGGGCAGCTCCACCTGGGCCTGTTCATTGTCTGTCAGGGCTTCTATCACGCCGATCGAACATCCGTTGGACGTCCGGCCGGTTACCTTTGCCGCACCGAGTATCTTAGTGAACACGGGTGTTTCCTCGTAGAAATCATCTGTATTCATCCACCGGCGCGAGTCGAGCGGGTAGAAACGCGGCTCCCTCCCGATTCGCCTCGAATAGTACAGCCTTTCATCATCCCCGTCGCCGAACATGAGACGGTACTCGAACAGGTTTGCGCCTTCTATGAAGAATGGTCTTTTATCCTCGAAGTAGCTCTCGTAAGCCGTCGTGTTGAATTCGGACGGGTCCTGCTCGATCTGTCCGAAATCCGGGTTGGCCGTTATGTCCAGCGTCATGTTGCTGGTCAGCCCGTACTTTATATCGACGCCGGGACGCTGATCGAAAACCGGCTTATCCCTGAAAGGGTCGTCGTCGGCGTCGCCATAGTTGTCCAGGGTGACCATGAAGTACGGCAGCATCTCGAGGCGTCTCGACCTCGGGAGATTATTGAGTCCCTCGAGTGTTCCAAAAACCGAAACGAGCTGGTTCTCGTCACGGGCCATCGGGGCCCACAGGCTTGTTTCGTTATTTCGTATCATTTCACGTGCGACCTGGAATCCCCAGCACATGGAATCACCGTTCTCCGAGTAGCGGAGCTGGCTGAACGGGATGCGGAACTCGGCGACCCAGCCCTCGTCATTCACGCAAGTTTTTACATCCCACACGGCATCCCAGTTCATATCCTCTTCCGTGTCGTTGTACCAAAGCCTGTCCTGCTTGACTCCTGCCGGATTTACCGAGAACCCGAACGCCGTTCGCTTGTCGTTGTAGCTGCCGATACCGACAACGATCCAGTCAGAAGGCAGGTGTTCGTCTCTCCTGCACAGACGTTTTTCGATCGTATGAGGCTGAGAATCGTAGGCCCTGACGGCCACGTATATCGCTTCGTCGTCGTAGGCGACCTGCACTGTTGTTCGTTCCGTCGACGGCTGTCCGTCATCGGGTTCGAGCTGTGTGAACCCGGCGCCAATCGGGGCGGTCTTCCATTCATGCTCATCGAGGATCCCGTCGAGCCTGATGCCGCTGTTTGCCCTGATCGCCTTGAGGTGCAGCCTCGGGTTAAGCCCGGGACTCTCTTTCAATTTCACTGTCTGGACTGAATCGGATTTCTCGCCGGCAAGGGAGTGCCGGGCGGCGCCCATAACAATAAAACATACAACGACCGGCATGACGGCCGCCGTTTTGAAGCAGTACTTCACATCTCCACCACCTTGATCGTTTATATACTTTATAACGAACGGAGGCGGATGGAAGTTTCAAAATAATTATCTGTTGGAACCGCTGATACCGGCAGGTTCCGGAGGGGGCGGTTATCTGAGAAGCACCGCTTTTCTGCTGATCCTCGTTCCTCCCGCCCTGAGCATGAAGAAATAGACACCGCTGGAGAGATGGTCAGGTGACCAGGTCAGCTCGTGGAAACCTTCCGATTTGCGTCCCATGAACAGCCTTTCTACCTCCCTGCCGGCGACGTCGTAGACACGAAGGTCCACGTTCCCCGTGGCGGGAAGGTAAAATCTGATGACCGTTGTGGGATTGAACGGGTTCGGCACGTTCTGCTCGAGCGCGATTGCCGGTATGATCATGCCGGCGGAAGTTGTCTCGACAACGTCGACCGTGTCACGGTATCCGCGGTGGTTATGCGCGTGCACGTTCAGTTCGACGGCGCACACCGTGTCGGGGAACGGGATGGCGATTTCCATGTTGATGAGACCGCCGGAGTTCGCCACACCTCTCCCGTAACAGATCCCGTCCCGGTACAGCGATGCCACGGCCCCTTCGATCCCGGCATCGACGATGAAAAGCGTGTCGTCCCTGCCGATCGTCGAGTCGTGAGAGACGGTAAGATCCTGCGGCGTGTCCGTCCAGCCGTCAAGAGCGGGGTCGCCGAGGAGGTTCAGCGTGTAGAAGCACCACCGGTGGGCGCCTGGTTCATATTCGTCCGGCAGGTCAACAAAGGGAACCGTCTCGTCCTTCGATCGCTGGTTCGCGGCGCCGAGCGTCGTGTAACCCTCCGTGAAGACGGCGTCGAAGAATTCGCGCTGGAAATGGTGAGAGGGGCCGTTGGTCGTTCCCTCCGTGAACCAGCCATAACGGGAATTCGAGAAAAATGCGGCAGCGCAGGTCTCGATGGAGACCATCGTCTCGGTTATACAGTCATCCGAGTCGAATGCGCCCGCGTAGCAGCCGTACGAGTAGAAAATCGGAAAGATCGCCCCGGTCCCGTCGTTCGTGAAGTTGGTCGTGTTGATATCGCTCGATGAGAGCCGTATGACGTAGGTGGTGCTTGAGTGGCCCGCATGGTTGATCCAGTTGGCGCCGGCGTTCACCTCGCCGAACACGCAGCTTTTGGGCCAGCTTCCCAGATCGCGGTCGTAGTACTTCGTTATGTTGTGATCGGGCGGTATGCCGGTCGTGGTGAAGCCGTACGCCGTGCAGGCGCCTATAAGCTGATCGAGTTCGTCCCCGCCGTAAGTGAGCGGGTCGCCGTAGAGGTACTCGCCGAACATCGATGTATCTCTGAGCTGGCCTTCAATGGGGTTGTCCTGGTACATGATTGTCTTGTTGATGAAGTTTGCGATCTCTTCACCTGAATCGACGCAGGCCCTCCCGACGGAGATCTCGGAGTAGAAATCCTCTTCCCCCGGCTCTCCCCAGAGACCGTCCCCGTCGCCGTTCCAGTCGCCGTCGAGCGCGGCGAAGTAGAGATCGGCCGGTATGTTTTCGTCCTCGTAAACGCTCGAGGACTGCACCGTACAGTACAGTCCCCGGTACGGCACTATCTTGGCTGTGCCGGGGGGTCCGTCGCCGTCGCCGCCGAGCAGAACATGGGTGATCCCGTGCCCGGTGTACTCGAAGGTAATCGCCGCGCGGACACGTTCGGCGGGATCGGATCCCGTGAAATTAAGGTCGATAAAGCCGGTTGTCATTATCTTTGCCCTGATCCCGCGCCTCGTGTAGAAGTCGGCGAGCGGGGCGAAGCAACTTTCGAGGCTGTCCTGCGTGATGATCAGGTATTCGTAGTCGTCAGCGGAGGACCCGAGCCGGGGCCGCTCGTGGTCGTAAAGGGATAGGTCGCCGGGATTGGCCACGATCCGCGACAGCCTGTTTCTCGTTTCCGTGTCCGTTCTGAGCAGGTCCAGCGCGCGTCGTGAATCATCACCCGGTGCCGTTGCCAGTGTGATCGTGACAGCCTTGTAGTATCCCACTTTTCCTGTTTTAGGCAGGAAGCCGGCCGGAGAGAAGGTTCCGGAGGCGATCGCGTGGCCGCGGAGGTACCGGGTTCTGAATTCCGAGACCGGCGGGTGGACCCACCTGTCGATCTCATATGCGGAGTTGTTCAGCAGCAGGGCGCCACTTCCATCCTTATCGATTCCGGGGACCGGATGCTGTCTCGGATATAGTTTGTGTTTTCCCCCTATCAATGTCCAGCCCTTCCGTTCGACCTGTACGTTCACGACCGTTTCACCGGGAGGAAGGAGCACCCGGACTCCCCTGAACGGATAGGTCGGTTCGCCGGCCCTTCCCGCCTGGATGGTTGCGGGAAAGATGATACGGGAGAATCCCGAATCGAGCGCTTCGATCAGGGGCTTCTCAAAATGGTAAACAACCTTGATCTCGGCGGCCGTGAGGCCGCATGACATGGCGATGACGGCAATGGCGGCAAGGATGCCCACCGCTGATCGGGATGTACGTTTCATCGTGCGCCTTTCCTCGAGAACATCCTCATCCGGACAGGGTTGTCATCTGGTGTGTGCGCTGAACAGGGCCTTGATAGCACCCCAGCTTTCATCGTTCACACCGATCGCGCAGTTTTCGTTCAGGTGCAGATCGCTCAGGACCCGGACGGGACTCAGATGAAGCCAGTCGGGGCATGCATGACCGGAACCGTCCCAGCCCTGGGGATAACCGGGATGCGGGGCGAAGCCGATCTGCGAGGGGGTCTCGTTAAGAAGGTAACAGGTCATCTTGTGCGTCCAGATCCAGTTTTCCTCGCAGTTGGTGAATGTGTACTCGATTCCGGTCTCGTCCAGGGCGCCGGTGTAAGTGAAGTCGAGATCGGGGTTCGCCGTTTCCGTTTCCCTGATGATGTTCGAGGGATGCACGATTGTGAACCCGATCCACCGGACGCCATACTGCCCGGGGAGGATCCAGACGTAGTATTCGAATGGTGTGAACGGGCCGGTGCTGAAAACCTCGCAGATCGAATGGTCCGGGTCGGCGAAGATGCCGATATACTGTGTCTCTTCCTCCGACTGCGCCGATACGATTGTCGGTACCACCGCGAGGAGCACGAGGATCAGGATTGTCGTTTTCATTCGAGGACCACCTTGAATGAGAGGTCTCTGCAAGTGTGCGGTTCCCTGCCGGAACCGCCTGATAAATGCTGAAGGCAGAATCTCAATTCTGCCTTTATTATATCGCATTTA
>DAOVFR010000091.1 GCA_030672805.1 Candidatus Krumholzibacteriota bacterium | reverse complement strand
AAAATCGACCAGTATTACCGGCTCATTCCCGGCAAGACAGGCGAGGATCGAATCGGCGCAACGGAACGGACAATCGATAGGCAGCATGAAGGTTCTTCCCTGCAGGTTGATGACGACGACCTGCCGTCCCTTCACCTCGACGGTGCAGTATCCCCTCCCGGCAACCCCCTGCGGGTAGTTCGCCGGACGCAGGATATCGTCCCTTGAATCGAGCAGTAGGACCCCTTCCCGCTTGTCCCAGATGTGATTCCCGCTCGTCATGACATCGACGCCGCTCGATGCAATCTCATCGGCGACCTTCCCGGTGATCCCGAACATACCGGCCGAGTTCTCCACATTCGCGATGCAGAGGTCCACTCCTACGCGTTCTTTCAACCTCGGCAGCGCTGCTTTCAATACACGTCTTCCTGTACGTGCTATAACATCTCCGAGAAACAATACCCTCATTCGACCGTTCTCCACCTGTGGTGAAAGAAAATCCCGAACCTGGAGATGAACCCAACGCATCCGATGTTACGGTGCAACCGGGTCACAATTGTTGAATACGCCGGGCTAGACAGTCGAGAAAGAACACCTAGCGTGCGTAATCGATGGCCCTTGTTTCCCTGATGACCACGACCTTGATCTGGCCGGGATACTCCATCCCTTCCTCGATCTTTCTCGATATCTCCTCGGCGAGCACGATTGCCTGCTGGTCGTCGATCTTCTTGTAACTGACAAGTATCCTGATCTCCCTGCCGGCCTGGATCGCGTATGATTTTTCCACGCCATCGAACGCGTCGGCGATCCTCTCGAGCTTCTCCAGCCGCCTGATGTAATTTTCCAGTGTCTCACGCCGTGCGCCTGGCCGGGCGCCGGAGATGGCATCGGCAGCCGAGACGAGATGCGTTATCATCGACGTTGCCTCGACGTCCTCGTGATGGGCCTCGACGGCGTTCATGATCGTTTCGTTCTCACCGTAGCGCCTCACCAGCTCCGCGCCGATCTCGGCATGAGGCCCTTCCATCTCGTGATCGGCAGCTTTGCCGATGTCATGCAGGAGCCCCGCCCGCTTGGCAACCTGGGGATCGTAACCGAGTTGGCTCGCCAGAAGGCTGGAAATATACGCGACCTCCTTCGAATGTTGCAGAACATTCTGGCCGTACGAGGATCGGTATCTCAACCGGCCGAGCAGCTTGACGAGCTCGGGATGAAGTCCGTGAATGTTCAGGTCCAGGCAGGTATGCTCTCCGATTTCCCGGATCTCCTCATCGATGTCCTTCCTGGTCTTTTCCACTACATCCTCGATCCGTCCCGGATGGATCCTTCCATCCTTGATGAGTCGCTCGAGGGCAAGCCGCGCGATTTCCCTGCGTATCGGATCGAACCCCGAAAGAATCACCGCCTCGGGAGTATCATCGATGATCACATCTATACCCGTGGCGCTCTCGAACGCCCGTATGTTCCTGCCCTCCCTTCCGATGATACGGCCTTTCATCTCGTCGTTGGGAAGGTCGACGACCGACACGGTCGTCTCCACGACATGCTCCGCTGCGCAACGCTCGATAGCAAGAGTCAGAATCTCACGGCCCTTCTTGCTCGCAGTCCGCTCCGCTTCATCCTTGATCTCCTTGATGCGTTTTGCCGCCTGGTGCCGTGCCTCGTTTTCGAGGTTCGTGATGAGCAGCTTCTTGGCTTCCTCGGTACTCATACCGGCAATCTTTTCAAGTTTCTCGTTCTGTTTCCTGAGAATCCCGCCGAGCTTCTCATTCTTCTCCGAAACCGCCTGGATCTTGCTGTCTAGAAGCTTCTGTCGATCGATCAGTTCCTGTTCCCGCTTCTCAAGGTAATCGACCTTCCGGTTAATGTTTGCTTCCTTTTCCTCGAGACGGCGCTCTTCCTTTTTAAGATCCTGCCTGGCCTCGGCCGTTTCCTTTTCGAACCTTAGTTTGGCCTGGTACCATTCTTCTTTCGCCTCAAGGATCGACGACTTTTTCTGGGTTTCCGCTTCCTTCTGGGCTTCGGCTATTATGTTCTCCGCAAGTTTCTGGGTGTTCTTCAGATGGCTCGCGGTGATTTTCTTGCTCGTCAGCCACCCGAAAACAAATCCAAGAAAGAGAACGAGGATCCCCGCGGATACATAGAAAATTATATTATCCATGTCTATCGTACTGACGTTTCGTCAGTGCGGCTCACCTCCATCATTGTCATAACAGTGTACTCTCGCTTTTTGACAACACAATATCATATCAGAACTGGTTTTACACATTTATCGAGGAGATGTTCCGGGTGGATAAAATGAAAATTCCCCACTCATTGCCGATAGTGAAGATTCTTTTTAAGCCCCGCTACAAGGTGGATATCCTCATGACCGACTCTGCCGTCCTGAATTGCTCAGGCATGACATCAACGGCCAGATATTGGATTTCCGGGCTCAAAGTGTTGGCTCAAAAACACCACCTTCACCACGAACACGGTAGGGAATTTTATTCATCATTTTCAATCTGTTCTGTCTCTATTCCCCGCTGCAAAAGGCCCAACACCTTTTATTGCATAGGAGGAGGTTACCTTTCCACTCCGATCTTGTCGTCGAGCAGCTCACCGAGTTTAACGGCCTTCATCTCGAGTTTGTCCTGGATCTTCACTCTCTCTTCCCTCTCCTGATAGAATTCATCAGTAATGTTGAGAGCGGCCAGAATTGCGATGCGTGATTGCGACATGATGCCACTCGAGTGAGCTATTTCCCTCATCTTCTTGTCAACATAGCCTGCAATCTTTTGAATGTACTGAGGGTCTCCAACTCCTTTTATTTTATACTCTTGACCAAAAATGTCAACCTTTTCGGTACTTGTTTCGGTCATTGAATACCTCTCAAGACCATCGTGGAACACGTCTCACACTCCCCCTCCGGAACTTCCACCTTGATGCCCGGTGTAACTAAGCCTAGAATCCCTCCAGTTTCACCAGCATCTCCTCAATCTTGTTTTTTATCTCCTCTCTCGTTTTATCGAAATCTCTCTCTTTTTCTTTCGACTTGGATGATCCGATCTCTTTTTCCAATTCCTCATTTCTAATATACAACGTTTCGACTTCCGCTTTCAACTTTTTATTGAACTCCAGAATCTCATTTTTTTCAATTTTCAATGTTTCGATCAGCTCCACTGTTCTGTTTATCTTCTTCTCGAGTATTTCCAGGCCGGCGATTTCCATTTCCGCCATTGTGATCCTTTCCTGCTGACTACTCTTCTCTCAATACTACCTCGAGCTCCCTCTGCAATGCAGTGAGAATCCGCCCTATTTCCCTGTCGACCGTACTGTCATCCAGCGTGCCCTTGGAAGACCTGAAGCTCAACCGGAAGGTGTAGCTCCGCTTTCCTTCACCGAGATGACCGCCTCTATAATAATCGAAGAGCCATATTTTTTCAAGGAGTTTGGCCTCTCTCTTCACAACATTTCTAATATCGGCGAACATGACCCTGTCAGCGGCGATGACGCACAGATCGCGTTTAACCGCCGGATACGGGATGATCTGCCGGTACCTCTTCCTGTCCCTTCCGGCACGGGGTAGGTCGTCTATCCATAAATCGAAGTAGAAAACCTGATGTTCGGAATCGTAAATACGGGCCACACTGCTCGGCAGCACACCCGCTTCAGCAATCAACTTGCTGTCCAGCAACCAGTTACAGACAAACTGATGCGTTCCCTCTCCTCCCCCTGCAAGAACTATTTCCTGCGAAATTCCCAGGCGTCCGAGCAACGCTTCCAGCTCGCCCTTCATATCGAAATAATCGAACGATCGCTGCTTCCCGAACCAATTCAGGGGCCGGACACTCCGTGTGAATATCGCCGTAATGTGCATCTCTTCATTCGGCAGGCCGGCTTCCCCGGCGGCCGGTATAAAGACCTTTCCCATCTCGAATATCTTGATCCCTTCCCGTTCGGAGAGAGAGTTCCGCCTCGCAACATTCAACATACCGGGAAGCAGGGAGGTCCGCAGAACCGACTGGGCTTCGGTCAGGGGATTTTCGATCCGGATCGCGTTGCAGCGCGGGTCACGCTCAAGCCAGCCCATCCGAACCGGATCCCCGGGATCCATGAACGTGGACGTGATAACCTCTGCAAAGCCTCTGGAAACAAGATAGTTGCAGACTGTCTCGATCCGCTTGTCATCCCCGGATATGTGGGAAAAGATATTGCACCCGGACTGATCCTCCCGTCCGATGTTCTCGTACCCGTACACGCGGGCAGCTTCCTCGATCAGGTCGATCTCGGCCTTTATATCGCGCCTGAACGAAGGCACGGACGCGATAACGTCCCTGCCGGAAATTTCACTCTTGATCTCGAGCCGCTCGAGGAGTGAAACGGTCTCCCGCGCTGACAGATGTGTTCCCATCACCCTGTTCACCTGCCTGGTACGCATCGTGATCTTTCTCTTTCCGACGAGAGCGGGATCGGCGAGAATGTCGGCATGAAACAGCGCGGGGCACCCTGCACCGATCTCCTTTATCAGCAGGCACGCCCTCTCAAGAGCAGCTACCGTGATACCGATATCGCCCTCCCGCTCGAAACGGTACGATGCCTCTGTCTCGATCTTCATATGCTGTCTTGTCTGCCGTACGAGACGCGGATTGAACATCGCGCTCTCGAGGAGGATCCTTCTCGTCGAATCGGTTACTTCCGAATCCCTGCCACCTATAACACCTGCGAGACCGACGGGCTTGTCGGCGTCTGCTATGACAAGATCTCGTCCGTCGAGTTCGCGCTCTATATCGTCGAGCGTGACGAGAGCATCGCCATTTTTCGCACGCCTTACGACGATCATGTCCTTCGCGAGACGGTCGCGATCGAATGCGTGCAAGGGCTGTCCTAACTCCAGTAGAACGAAGTTTGTGACATCAACTATGTTGTTGATCGGCTTCATGCCTGCTGCCAGCAGAAGGTCCTGCATCCAGCCGGGCGAGGGCCCTGTTGCAACATCGTCGATGAACGCGGCCGAATACCTGGGACAATCGTTTCCGTTCTCGATGACAAGCCTGTACTCCGCCCCCGTTTCCAGGGTCATGCACTCCGGCATACGGAGCGGCCGCCTGTAGAGAGCGGCGATCTCCCGGGCCACTCCGACATGGCACAGTTGATCGGGCCGGTTGGGAGTGACCTCTATGTCGAAGATGTAATCGGAACTTCCAAGCCTTTCTTCGATACCGGCACCCGGTTTTTCCTCGAAATCAAGCTCTATGATTCCTTCCGCATCCCTGCCTATCCCCAGCTCGATCTCCGAGCAGATCATACCCTCCGATACTTCACCCCTGATCCTGGTCCGCTTGATCTTCATGCCTCCCGGAAGCACTGTTCCGTGCAGGGCCACGGGAACACCCAGGCCCTCGCGGACATTCTGCGCACCGCAGATGATGTCGAGTATTTTTTCCCCTCCAACGTCCACCCTGCAGAGGCTCAGCCTGTCTGCCTTCGGGTGCTTCCTCACATCAAGGACCTTTCCATACACGATACCCTTGAGTGGAGGAAAGAGTGAATGAAACTCCTCGACATTCAGACCGAACATCGTAAGATCACGGGCAAGGACTTCGGGCGCCTCCTTGATATCTACGTACCGTTTCAACCATTCGAGACTTACCTTCACTCCACCACCCCCGACCAAATCTCTGTCCAGAACTGGCTGTTGAATCTGAGATCATTCGCGAGAAACCTTCTGATATCGCCTATTCCGTACTTGAGCATTGCTATCCTGTCTATCCCCATGCCGAACGCGAATCCCGTGTACCGATCGGTTTCATACCCGGCATAGCGAAAGACATGTGGGTGCACCATGCCGGAACCCATGATCTCTATCCACCCCGTCTTCTGGCAGATCGAACAGCCCTCCCCCTTGCACGCGAAACAGGACATGTCGACCTCGGCGCTCGGCTCGGTGAACGGAAAGAAATGCGGTCTGAATCTGACCTTCGCATCCGAACCGAAAAAGGAGTGGATGAAGAACGTTACATCGTTTTTCAGGTCCGCGAGCGAGACATCCGTATCTATATAAAGTCCTTCCATCTGGAGAAACTCTGCTGCATGGGAGGGATCGGGGGTTTCGTTCCTGTAGACCCTGCCCGGAACAATGATCCTGAGCGGGGGTGTATGGCGCTCCATGTATCTGACCTGCACGGGCGAAGTCTGTGTTCTCAGCAGTATATCGCGATTGATATAGAATGTATCCTGCGTATCCCTCGACGGGTGGTCCGGCGGGAAATTCAATGCTTCGAAATTGTAGTAATCGAGCTCCACGTCGGGACCGGTCGCAAGCGAATAACCCATCCCGAAGAATATCTCCTTGATATCAGCGAGGACCCTATGCAATACGTGGCGTCCGCCCTCCCAACCCCTCCTGCCCGGCAGAGTCGGGTCCCCGCAGAAAGGTTCTTCATCCCCGTCCGACGTCTCTAACAAGGCTTTCCGCTCCTCGATCAGCGCGTTAAGCCGCTGCTTCAGTTCGTTCAACCGACCCCCGACCACGGGTCTTTCATCCTTTGAAAGCCTCACGATCGAGCGAAGCACCTCGGTGATTTCCCCTTTGCGCCCCAGAAAACGAATCCGTTGCTCCTCGAGCATCTCGGGTGTCCGCGCTTCCATGATCGCCTTCACCGAACGCTCTTCGAACCCTTCGATGTCCAGACGGCTCGCATCATCGTCATTCATCAAAGCGATCCCTTTGAAATATCAGCCAGCTTTGAGAAGCCTTCCGCATCGTTCACCGCGAGTTCGGCAAGCATTTTCCGGTTAACCTCTATATCCGATTTCTTCAGGCCGTTGATAAAACAACTGTAGCTCATGCCGTTCATGCGTGCGGCTGCGTTGATGCGTGCGATCCAGAGCCGTCGAAAATCACGTTTTCTCGCACGTCGGTCACGGTACGCGTAGGAGAGCGCCCTGTTCACCGCCTCCAGCGCGGTCCTGTAGAGCTTGCTTCTCCCACCGGTAAAGCCCTTCGCCTGTTTGAGTATCTTCTTCTTTCTCCTGTGAGAAGCTACACTATGTTTGGTCCTTGGCATATCGCAAGCCTCCTCTGCATTTTTTGCTTGTCGCTCGGATTATTAACGGGTAAGCAAGTGAAGTCCGCCGTTACATCCCCAGCATCCTCTTCACCCGCTTGGTATCACTGCTCGAGACGAGCGCGGATTTACGGAGCTTTCTCTTTCTTGTACTCGACTTTTTCGTAAGGATATGGCTGGCATATGCTTTCGACCGTTTCACCTTTCCGGACCCGGTGATACGAAACCGTTTTCGGGCTCCCCGGTTAGTCTTTATTTTCGGCATTCTTCTTCCCCCCTTTCCTCTCGGAGAGCGGCCCCATGATTAAGGAGACCATCCTCCCCACCCTTACCGGTTCCCTCTCGATGGCGGCGATATCGGAAAACCGCTCGACGACACGATCCAGCATCCTGCGTCCGATATCCATGTGCGCCATTTCTCGACCTCGAAATACCATCGTGAATTTGACCTTGTCCCTGTTCTTAAGAAACTTCTCGGCGTTACGCATCTTGTACTCCAGGTCATGCGTCTCGATCTTGGGACGAAGTTTGATCTCCTTGAGCTGCGTCACGTGCTGTTTCTTCTTGGAAATACGCGCCTTCTTGCTCTGTTCGTACTTGAATTTTCCGAAATCCATAATTTTGCAGACGGGAGGGCGTACATCCGGAGCGATCTCCACAAGATCCAGTCCCTGTTCTTCAGCTATCTTCTTTGCATCAACCGTGGCCATAACTCCGAGCTGATCCCCGTTGCTGTCAATAACCCTTATCTCAGTGATCCGGATCATAGCGTTCACACGGGTCCGTTTCTCTTTTCTGTCTCTTCCTTTGATTTGCTCACCTCCTGAGACGATACCGGAAAAAGGGCGGGTAGCTGTCTCACCCGCCCGGCTTATAACCAACATGGATGAAACCCTACCGGTACATTCAAGACCGTAAGGTGAGAGGCCCCCTGGCCTCTACTTCGATTTCGTCACGACCACAAAGCAACTTATGTAATATTATGCTTTTGTTTCCACCTCGTCAACTAATTCGGATATAAATTCTTCGAATTTTTTGGACCCGAGCCTGCCCCTCGCCTTCGATCGGATGTCGACGGTCCCCTCCTCTTCCTCCCTGCTGCCGGCGACAACCATATAAGGAATCTTCTGAAGCTCGGCTTCACGAATACGATACCCGATCTTCTCCTCCCTGAAGTCACCTTCGGCACGGAGTCCCCTCTCCCTGAGCTTATCGAGACACCTCCGTGCATACACGTGGTGATCGAGCCCGATCGGGAATATCATTACCTGCACCGGCGAGAGCCAGAGAGGAAATTCCCCGGCATAATGCTCGATAAGGGTTCCTATGAACCGTTCGATCGAGCCGAGCAGGGCACGGTGGATCATGTACACGTACTCCTTTGTCCCACCTGGAGTAACGTACTTGACATCGAACCGCCTGGGAAGGTTGAAATCGAACTGGATCGTTGTGGCCTGCCATCCCCTTCCGATCGCATCGATCAGCTTGAGATCGATCTTGGGGCCGTAGAAGACCGCCTCACCGGGAATCTTCTCGTACGGTATCGACCGCTTCTCGATCGCCGCAAGCAGCGCGTCCTCGGCCTTTATCCATTCCTCCTCGGAACCGGCATATTTGTCCATTCGGGCAGGATCGTGCATGCTCAGTTCAACCTTGTAATTACTGAAACCGAAAGCCGTAAGCATCCTGTGTGCGAGGTTCAAACACCTGTCGACTTCCCCTCCCAGCTGGTCCGGTGTGCAGAAAATATGTGCATCATCCTGTGTGAAACCCCTTACCCGCAGCAGGCCGTGGAGCGTCCCGGAGCGTTCGTTGCGATACACGGTGCC
>DAOVFR010000116.1 GCA_030672805.1 Candidatus Krumholzibacteriota bacterium | reverse complement strand
AGTACCTACGTCCCTTCGTGCGGACAAGGATGGTTCCCTCTTCAGACTTGATCGATCCAGCCGGGAGATCGAGGCTCGACTGTCTGACCCTGTCGGCGACCCGGCCCAGCGTCAGGCCGTAACGGCGGAGGGTGGTCTCCGAGATATCGATGTGGATCTCGCCCCTTCGAACACCGAACAGGTCTACCAGTGTAATCCCGGAAAGACAGGTAAGGTCGTCCTTGATCTTTTCGGCCAGGTGCTTGATCGTTGCTTCCGGCGCATCTCCGTAGAGGGCGAGGTTGATCACCTGGACCTTGCGAACGACCTGCCTGACGACCGGTTTCTCCGCTTCCCTGGGGAAGGTCCTGATCCGGTCGACCTCCGATTTAACCTCGTTGGCGAGGTTGTCGAGGTCCCATCCGCTTATCACCTCGATGCTGACCGTGCCGAAGCCCTCCCTGGCGGTTGATTGGATTTTTTTGATGCCGGCCAGGCCCGCAACCCTTTCCTCGATCCTGTGAACGATTGCTTCCTCGACTTCCTCCGGAGAAGCACCGGGGTATTCCATGGAGATACTGATCATGTCCAGTGTGAAGTCGGGGAATATCTCGATCTTCACCGTCTGAAGTGCGAGCAGCCCGGCAAGAAGCAGAAACAGCATAAGCAGGTTTGCTGCCACGTGGTTTTCGGTGAACCATGCAATGATCTTTTCCATCTATCTGGCCGGTTCCTTTACAGGTTCATGCCGTACCTGCATCCCGCCGGTGACGATATCGAGGCGGGAGATGACCACCAGCTCGCCGTCCGCAATGCCGGCTCCGACAAGCACCTCGTCGCCGTCGTACCTGGCGATTTCAACGTCCCTGAACCTGACGCGGTTTTCGTTATCGACGATCCAGACACGATCGTTCTCGCGGATGGCGGTCCTGGGAAGCCAGACGGAGTTGGGGATTGTCCTGCCGCTGATCCGCACCGTTACGAACAGTCCCATTGCCAGCGGTGGTTTGGATTGATACGGGTTTTCAACGCGGACGATGATTCCAACCATTCTCGTCCGCTCGTCTATGCGGCCCTCTGCACGCATGAGCCTGGCGGGCCACGAGCGTTCGATGCCCCCGATGACGGCGGCAACGGTTACCTCGTTGTCGAAATCCCCGTTCTCCGTGAACCCGGGAACGTTTATCCAACTCAGATCTTCATCCACGAGCGGAACGGTTATTTCGGCGGCCTCGGTACTGAACATGCGGCCCAGGCTCTGCCCCGTCGATACGAACTGACCGAGGTCGACCGCCTTGCTGCTGATACGGCCGTCGAAAGGGGCCAGTATCGACGTACGCTCGAGATTGAGACGGGCCTTTTCGAGTTCGGCCCGGCCACCGTCGAGCGCCGCTCTCGCCGCGGCCAGCTGCGGCTCCTTTGCGACGAGAGGAGGGGGGGAGTCCATGGCTCCGTTTTTCTCGCCAACCTGCAGGCTCCATTCCTCCCTGGCGGCCTCCGATTCCTCGACCGCCAGCATCAAACGGCTTTCGAGGTCCCTGACACGGGCTTCGGCCGATTTGACGCCGAGCTTGTAGTCGACCGGATCGATCCTTAGAAGGGTATCGTCCTTTACGAATTCACCCCCATCCGCCAGGGCCGGATCGATAAATACCACCTTTCCACCGACCTGTGGAACGAGGTTGATCTCTCTCAACGGGGTCACCGTTCCCTCGCCGGTGATCCGCACTCTTTGCGGTCCTACGTGTGCCGTGATGGTCCTTACCTTCGGCATGGGAATAGAAGCGGTTCTTTTACCGATCTTCTTTCTGGTTCCCATAAGGCCGGCAAAGACGATAACCGCGATGAGTATGATGACGATGGTCAGGGCCGCCTGGAAAGCTTTCGGCCTGGAATCCATCATTTTTTTGATCTTTTCCGTGAAGCTCATTTATCGACTTCCTTTTTCTTCTCCGGTTCGGTCCAGTTACCGCCCAGTGCGCGGTGTAGCGCGACACGGTTGGTCAGGATTGCCAGGTCGACAAGCACGAGGCTGTCCTCGGCCTGGTACCTCACCTTACATGCGTCGAGAACGGTCAGGTAACTGATCAGGCCCCTGGCATAACGGTGCTCCGCGATCTCCTGTGTGATCCTCGCCTTTTCGAGCAGGTCGATGATGTGCTCTCTCCGTCCGAGCTGTTCGCGCCGGGTCAACAGTGCGTTTTCCACCTCGGCAAAGGCGCAGAGAACCGTTTTTGCGTAATCGGCGACGCCCTGATCGTAGCGCGCCCGTGCAGCCTTTCTTTCGGCCAGCAGCTTGCCTGAGTGGAATATCGGTTGGGTTATACCCGCGACAAGGTTCCACAGGACGTTGTCAGGCCTGAACAGGTTTTCCAGCTCCGGGCTGGTATACCCGAAGCTGTGCGTCAGGGTGATGCGGGGGAAAAGGTTTGCCGTTGCGACGCCGTAACGGGCGTTAAGAGCCTGCAGCCTCGACTCGGCGGCCCTGATGTCGGGCCTGTTCTCGAGCAGGTCGGAAGGGAGTCCGGGGGGAACGGGATCGAGGCGTCCAAAGTAATCTTCCGGCTGGAGCCGTGGGGGGCTCGATTCGGGATAACGGCCGAGGATCACGGAGAGTAAGTGCTGGACGGAACCGAGTTCCTGGCGCAGCTGCGGGAGGGCGGACTCGCCGCCGGCAAGCGCCCTCTGCGCCTGTTTGAGGTCGAGTATGCTCGTCAGCCCGCGCCTGTAACGTCCCTCTATGGTCCTTACGCTCTTTCTGTAACTGGTGACGAGATCCCGGGCAATATGTATACGCCTCTCAAGGGCCTCCATCTGGAGGTAGAGTGTGACCGTCTCCGCCGTTATCGACTGGATGATGATGTTCCTGTTCTCTATTGACGACTCCAGGTCGGCCCTGGCCGCCTCGTGCGCTCTTGACATCTTTCCCCACAGGTCTACCTCGTGGGAAGCGGCGACGGAGAGGTTGTAGCTTTCCGTTTCGCTGCCCGCCATCATGCCGGGGGTGGAGTAACTTTCCGGAAGCGACTTCTTATCGTAATTTCCATTCAGGTTGATCGAGGGGAACCTGTCGGCCCTCGACTGGACATTGCGCGCCCGCAGTTCCATCACGACGGCGCCCGCTTTCCTGATATCGAGGTTATTATCGATCGCTTCATCGACGAGACGGTTAAGTGTGGTATCACCGAAAACCTCCCACCATGCAGCGATGGGGAGGAAAGATGATGTGTCCGCTTCCTGCACGAAGCTATCGTGTATATCGATGTCCTCGATCGGCCGTTCGTAGTCCGGTCCGACTCTCAGACCGATTCCGCACGAGGACAGCAGGGCCGTGAGGCCCAGTGCCGCTATGGTGATCGTTCGTACCAAGAAATCCTTTCACCTGTCAATCGGTTGAATTAATGGTTGAATCTATATTATCGAGAGGCTTATTTCCATGAAATATTTCTTAACACGCTGTTCCAGCGAGTGTTCCAGGGAGTGGAAGGTTTACACGTTCGGGCGGTTATGTTAAAATCGTTTATTGCGTAAATCGGAAATGCAAGTGAACTGCGTTTCAAGTTTCACTGTTCGCGGTTCTACCCATGTTGAAACACAGAGTCCTGATAATCATTTTCCTTGCCGGTCTGGCGATTCGCCTCTACTTTGCGCTTACATGCGCGGCGGTGCCCGATTTCAGCGACATGGCCACCTACAACCGGCTTGCCATGGAGGGGAAACTCGGTGTGTACCCGCCACCGGGTTACCCGCTTTTCCTGCGCTTCGTCTATACTCTATTCGGACCGTACAATTACAAGGCCGTGTATGCCGCCCAGGGGATCATCAGTTCCATCGGGATTCTATTGATCTATTACATTACAATAAAAGCGAGCGACAGGAAGGCAGGATCAATAGCCGCTGGTATAGCAGCCATCTACCCAAACCTCATCATCTACAATTTGACTACCATGACGGAATCGCTCGGTGTCTTCTGTTTCCTGTTGATCCTGGCTTCAATGACGGCTCCGGTGCGGCCGAGGTATCAATCGATACTTGCTGCGTTCACGTTTGTTGCAAGCTTGATGATCAGGCCTGTTCTTATCTACGCATGGCCGGGGATCTTTCTCGGTGTGAAGAAAAAACTGATCTTCCTGGCTTCGTTTATCGTATTGATTTCTCCCCTCGTCACATACAGCCTTATGGAAGGTACGGGAAGTAATTACGCGGCTGCAGCGTTGTACAAGACGTACAATAAGAGCTCTGACGGATACAGCAATATCAGCATGAAGGATACGCCGTTGGGCGAGAAAGAGGTCTCGGGTGGAACATATCTGCGCGAGGCGCTTCATTTTATAATTAATAACAAAGGTCAGACGCTGGATATTGTCTGCGGCAAGCTGAAAAAGGTATTCGGCCGTGGCTGGGATGTCTTTGTACTGGAACCAATCACCGGTGGAAATGATCATATAAAGCAAATTTTGTTGTACGGGTATATTCCCGTTATGCTTCTCGGCTTCATCGGCATAATACGATATTTAAATCCGGAGAACCGTTTCATTGCACTGCCGATGCTCAGCTACATTGTATTCATGGTACTCCTGACAATATTTAAATTCAGGTACAGGGTGGTTGTCGAGCCCGCGCTGATCATATTCACGGGCATTCTCGTAAGCAAGAAATGCGATTTGTCGATACTCAGAAGATTAAAGAAGAGTTGAACGATCTCTGGCGAAACCACCTGCTGTCCGCGGTTTCGAAAGACAGGGACATTCTGCTGATCCTATTCCTGCTTTCGTGCGCCTTGCGAATATACTTCGCTATCGCGTTGCGGGAACCTCCGAGTACTCATGAAGCACCGTATTTCAACGCTCTTGCCGTAAGTGGTGGGATAGGAACTAATGACATTCCCCTGTATCCGTTCTTCCTTCGTGTTTTGTATTCCATCGGCGGCAGCTACAATTTCAGGATCGTTTATATCGTTCAGGGAATCCTCAATTCATTCCTCGTGCTCATGATCTATCATGTAGCGATGCGGTTATGGAACCGTAAATGCGGTATAATCGCTGCTGCCATATGCGCGCTGTATCCTCCCTTCTGGGTTTACAACCTCATGATCACCACCACATCACTCTCCCTGTTGTTTGTCATGCTGATCATGGTGATTGTCGTATCGAGCTTGTCCGAAATAACGAAATCGGTTATAGCCGCAATCGGCACGGGCCTTGGTATTCTGCTGATTCCCACTTTTATATTTTTTATTCCGGGACTGTTGCTTATTCTGAAACGAAGGCGTGAATTTGTTGTAACGCTCGTTGTTATCCTGTTCCCATGGACAGTTCGAAACTGGATCGTCGGTAAAAGCATCGTGCCACTCTATCGTCCGGACGCATTCAGTCTCAAGCTGCATTCGAGTATGTACAATATAAACTGGTATAACATTACCCTTCTTTATAACTGCTTGGCACTAATCTTTAAAAAAACCTGGTCCAGTAAAGTTGCTTCGTTGACGTCGTTCGGGAAAAATGCCTCTTCCTATCTTGTCGCGTACTCATATATTGTGATTATGGTGCTGGGTCTCATCGGAATGATCCGGCGGTATACGAATAAGCACAGAGACCTGATTGTCCTGATGCTGGGCTATGTTCTGTTCTACGCTGTATTTTCAGTCGCGAGGCTCAGGTTCAGGGTACTCCTCGAGCCGATCCATATTATATATGCGTCGATCCTGATCTGCGGCAAGCGCCGCGCGGACGATGTTGCTCCAAAGTAACATGAGATTGTACAGCGATGAGCGCCCGTGATTGAACCCGGGATGCGCCTACAGTGTCCGAACCGCAAAGTCGCCGTATTTAATATTGACAGAACGAATGGAATTATGTTACAATCCAGATACACATGGAGGTTTATAAGAGACGTTTGCTATAGGCATTTGCTTCGACACGATTGAGCGCATCGCTTGGCATTGAAGCAGGTTTCTAGAGCAGACGTTTTTTAATGTCCGGGTAAAGCGATGCTCCCGGACTTTGTGCTTGTGGAGGACATCATGGCTGGATTACCGGAACTTCAGGAAATCGTGTGCGATGGGGATCGGGTGGTCGATACCTTCGATCCGCATGGGGTCCGAGAAAACCGTCTCTATCTCGCATTGAAAAGAGCTACGGATATCGTTGTTGCCTTGATCCTGTTGATTCTGTTCCTGCCGATCATTCCGGTTGTTACCATCCTGATAAAACTCGATTCTCACGGATCGGTCCTGTACAAGCAGAAGCGGGTCGGGAAAGACGGTAAGCAGTTTGATTTCTACAAGTTCCGGTCGATGGTCAAGGGCGCCGAACTCGCGATCAATTCCCTGAGGCCGCTGATCGGTCTTGATGGTCCGATATTCAAAATAAAGGATGACCCGAGGATCACGCGAGTAGGGAGATTTCTCCGAAGGTCGAGCCTCGACGAACTACCTCAGCTTCTCAACGTTCTGAAGGGCGATATGAGCATCGTTGGGCCCAGACCCAACCTGCCGTCGGAGGTGACCCACTATCTTCCATGGCAGAAGAAGCGGCTCGATGTAAGCCCTGGAATCACGTGCTATTGGCAAATTGCCGGCAGAAGCCACATCGGATTCCATGAATGGATGAGGCTCGACCTCGAATATATACGTAAGAGAAGCCTGGCAACCGACTTGAAGATTCTGCTGAAGACAATACCTGCCGTTATTGCCAGGAAAGGAGCGTATTAATATCCTGGCATATATCTTGCCCTAAAACATCGTTGACAGAGTGTATCCAAGGCTATAGGTTTTTGCAGATTTACAGAAGATCGACAGGTAAAAATGGGTTCTGAACACAGGATCGGCGGGTGGTAATCATCGGTTCGAAAAGTGCAATCGCCATACTGATTACGCTTTTCTTGATTTTCATTGGATGTGGCGGAGGCAACAGGGTTTTCTCTAATCGTGGGGGAGAAGTCGTTCGCGGCAAACTGATGCTCGATAGCGTTCCTGAAAGGAAACCGGACGGCCTCTATAAGATCGGACATGGCGACAAGATAGACGTCCTCTTCCTCTACAACGAGGAGTTCTCGCGACAGGCGATCGGTGTGAGGCCGGACGGCAGGATCTCGTACCCTTTCATCGGGGAGGTCTCGGCCGCCGGCAGGACCGTACCAGAACTGGACAGCATCCTGACGGAGAAATTCTCCGAAATCATCCTGAACCCTGATATCACCATCGTACTTGCGGAATTCCAGCCCCAGCTTGTCTATGTGCTGGGAGAGGTGAAGAGTCCGGGAGGGTTTCCGATAGAGAAGGGTGGTTC
This sequence comes from Candidatus Krumholzibacteriota bacterium, assembly GCA_030672805.1. Taxonomy (GTDB): domain Bacteria; phylum Krumholzibacteriota; class Krumholzibacteriia; order Krumholzibacteriales; family Krumholzibacteriaceae; genus DAOVFR01. Next base: position 196 of record DAOVFR010000116.1, on the reverse strand, counting down.
ACTGCTGAAGGCGCTGGCGCTTGGAAACGGGTTGACCGACAAGGCGAAAAAGACCGGTGTACTCGTGATACGCCGTATCGCCGCCGATCATGTCGTCGGCATGCAGATAGACCTGAAGGAACTGCTGGACGGCCATAACTACGGTCTCGACATCCCCCTGGAGCCGTTCGATATCGTGATGGTGCCGAAATCGAAG
>DAOVFR010000002.1 GCA_030672805.1 Candidatus Krumholzibacteriota bacterium | reverse complement strand
CGGCCGCGCATAAGGGCCCGGTTACCGTGTGGGGTGATCGCGCGGCGGGAGCTGGCGGGGCGGTGTGGCCTGAACTTTAAAAAGATCTCCTTCGGTTTCGAGCGAGGAGGGTTGCCGTGCGTCTATTCAGATTGTCGGTTGTTGCCGTAATGTTCACAGTGTTCCTCGTTCCGCCGGTTTCGGCCGGTTTGCCGTACGGTGCGACGCACGAGGTCGAGGCAGCGGGTGAAGCGTTCATTTACGGGAACGACAAGGTGCATGCAAGGGAAGAGGCGATCTCGGCGGCACGGGCCAAGGCCCTCGAGAAGGTGCTCGGCGTATACATCGCCAGCGAGACCCTCGTGATGAACGGTGCGGTGGTATCCGATTTCATCAAGTCGAAGACAAAGGGGTACATCGCGAGCGAGGAAGTGATCTCGGTCACGGAAGACGAGGAAGCCGGCGTGATACGGGCCGTCATCAGGGCCGAGGTTGGCGTGGACGAGAAATTTCTAGACGAGTTGGCCTCTCTCGCGAGCTGCAACAGCATAATGGTGCTGTTCGACGAGGAGATGCTGGGCAAGGAACGGAAGGTATCGTACGTCGGTGAAAGCATCATCTCGCACCTGACGAACATGGGGTACAGCGTTATCGATTTTCATGCGGCCGAAAGAAGCAGGGAGATTTCCCTTCTCGAGGAAAGCGTCACGGGCGATCAGGAGGCCAACAGGAAGCTGAGGCTGAGATACCTGTCCGACGTTCTCATCAGCGGCAACGTTGAATGCCGGTTCAGCAGCGACAACATGGGTTACTTCAAGTCGTGCCATACCGACGTGCACGTGAAGATCATCGATACGACGACGGGACAGGTGATCTGCGAGCCGATACTCTCGTCGATCAAGGGGTTCGGGGATGCCGAGGAGAAGGCGGCCGTGAATTCTCTCAAGAACGCCGCGGACGCGCTGATCGAGAAGTTCGACGAGATGCAGTGCATGCCGTGCGAGAAGCGGAGCCTCCAGCTTATCCTTCACGGCCTGGCGGACTACGACGAGTTTGTCGAGCTGAGGAACATGATCGAGCACATGCGGTTCGTCGAGGGCGTCGAGGAGGAGAGTTACAGCGACGGTGTCGCAAGGTTCAGAATTACGTACAGGGAAAAATCCTCGTTCCTCTGCAACCGCCTGCAGTCGATGCAGTACGCAATCAAGGAGTGTTCCGGCGGACGAATCGAGGCCTCAATAAAGTAAACCGGCCAGGTCCCGCGCGATATCATCCGCCCGCGGGATGTGATGGACCGGGAGAATCCGCGCAGAATGTAAAAAGCCCCCGCATCGTGCGGGGGCTTTTATTGCAGCGGGTCCCCGGGTGTTCTCAGAACACGGTCCGGAGCTGGTCCTGGAGCCTCTTGATGATCAGGAGCGCGTCCGCGCCGCTCACCGTGTCCTTCGGCCTGAAGCTGTTGTCCAGCAGGTCCGCCTTCATGATCCCCTTATCGGAGCAGACCCTGATCGCGTTGAACGCGTAGTAAGCCGCGCCGACATCGGGGAACGGGCTCGGTTCGCCGATATGCTTCGTGGCCAGTTCCTCGTCGCCGAGCAGCCTGATCAGCAAATCCTCGACGAGCAGCGCGTACTCGGCCCGGATGAGATGCTCGTCGGGCTTGAACGTGTGATCGGGATGCATCCCCATCCCCCTGATCCCGAGATTCACGATCTCCTCGACGTAGCTGTGCGCCCAGTGCGACTCGATGTCCGTCGGGACGTCGGGACGTTCCTTTACCTCGGGCTTTTCCATTTCCCGAAGGTCCTTCGGCGCCTCGAAGCCCGTGTCATGTTCCGGCCGCTCGCGCTTCTTCAGGAGCTCGATCAGCTTGAGCTCCTCGATGAAGAGCACGGCCGTCTCCGCGCGGGTGATCTTCTCGACGAGGCCGATCTTCATCCCGATCTTGGAGCCGGGCGCCGCCCGCTTGATCTTGTGGATCTTCTCGAGCTCGTGGTTCGCCGGCTCCTCGAAGCCGGTCTTGAGTTCGAGCACCTTGCTGAAGGCGCGTTCGGCGGCGTCGAGCTCGAAGGCGTCTTCGTGTATCATGCCCTCGGTGAAAAACACCTCTCCCCCGCCGGGCTCGAGGTTCTTTGCCTTCTTGATGTCGCTCATGGCGTCGCGGTACCAGTGTTCGTCCTTGAACTTTGCCCGGATCCGGGCTCGGGCGAGGAACGTCGGCATGTGTTTATCGTCCTTCTTGACCGCGTCCCTGATGTATTCAAGCGCCCCGTCCTTGTTGCCGAGCTCGGTCTCGACCAGGGCGAGGCCCACGTAGGGACGCGGGTCTTCCCGGTCGAGGCCCATGCCACGCTCGAACTCCCATCGTGCCCTGTCCAGGCGGCCGGCCTCGAGCTCGCGCATTCCCTGGTCGTAATGGCTGTCGACCGAGTCGAACTCGCTCTCGGGGATGATCGCCTTCTTTCCGCAGCCGACCGAGAGGATCAGCAGCGGGGCCAGCATGAGGAACAGTATCACCAGGTTCTTTCTCATTGGTTGCACCCCTTCCGATAAACGGCGAAACCGTGAGGGTGGATGTGCGTGGGGTCCGTCAGTCAAGACAGAACACCACCTTGCACTCGTTCAGGAAATTCGTCAGCTTGTTTGCCACCATGATCTCGTCGGCTGTCATGTCGTTTATGATCGCAACGTCCTTCTGCGGTCCGTTGATGTCAACGGCCTTTACGACCAGCGGATTTTCGCCGATACGATCCTTCTGAAGTTTTGCGGCTGACTCGGGATCCGACGCATACCCGGCAAGTCCATGGCTCAGAAGGTAGTTGCGCTCGACCTTGAGCGATCCGTAGATCTCTTTCTTTTCCTCATCCACGATGCGCGGGGTGATGGACGGTCTGGCCTTCCTGCCCCTGCAGTCGACGATCAGCCCGGTGTAGGCTATTATTTCCGATGGAGAGGACACCTTGTCGGGCATCCGCCGGTCGATCACGGGTTCCTTGTCGCGCCGCTCGCTCTCGTGCCTGTTGATCGGGTAGAAGACCGACTTTTCGGGATCGCCCCACGAGGAATTGATGTTTCGTTTCACCCAGACGTGGGCGATAATGGAGCCGTCTTCGAGGTGTTCGACCTGCGGTTCGCCGACGTCGATGACTCCCTCGATATAGCCTTCAATTACCTCCCTGACGATGTCGCTTGTCACACCGCCCATCTCGAGAATCGTTTCGCTCGTCAGGAATACCTTTTCAGTCGCCATGAGCAGGTTCCGGTGTGCCTCGGTCCTCGCCGCCTTGACAGCCAGGAATTCCCGCTGGGCAATCGGCATCCTTCGAGAGGGTGAAGAGAATCCGATCCCCTCGATAACCATCTCGTTGGCGGCCCAGTTGAGGTGTACAGAACCGGTCTCTCTCCCGAGCCGCTCGACGCTCTCGTGATAGACGAGTTCCGTCTCCTCCTTCTTCGGGGCCTCCCACCACTTCTCTCCCTGGGCGAACGCCCCGCTCAGCATCAGCGTGAGGGCTGCGCAGAATGCCAGGGCGAGTGTGATCCGTGCGGTTACCTTCATTTCTCCCTCCTTGTACTGGTTGATCATCGACCGCAACGCTTACAGAATCGATTTTACAGAGTGCCGGGACCTCCTTTTCGGTTTCAGGGTTCAAATTTTACTTGTACTTCTTGAGGTTATGCTTTGCCTCCTTGTTGCCGGGATTGTACTTGAGCGCCTGCTCCCAGAAACTTCTCGCGCGCGAGCGGGAACCGCGCTCGAACTCCTTCCATGCCAGCTCGTTATAAGCCCAGGCGAGATTGTACGCGGCGTCTATGTTGCCGGGGTTTATCTTCAGCATCGTTTTCCAGTGCCCGATCGCCCCGTCGATGTTGCCCATGTTGAGCTCGATCCATCCGAGCCCGTCGTATGCCGGGGAAAATCCGGTGTCGATCTCGATAGCGCGCCGGTACTCGAGGATCGCGTTCTTGATGAGGCCGAGGCTGTGGTAGGCTTCGGCGAGCCGGTAGTGTGTCGTCGCCTCGCTCGAGTTGAGCCGCCGCGCCGTCTCGAGCTCGTCGATCGCCGTGCCGTACTCGTGTCTGAACTGGTGGATCGCGCCGAGAAAGTAATGTGCATTCGCGTCTCTCTCATCGAGCGCCACGAGGTCCCGGAACACGCGCTGGGCGTTGTCCAGATCGCCGCGGTTCAAATGCAGGATGCCGATCCAAAGCCTGCTGAAGCCGTCGCTCCGGTCCGCGCGTGCGGCCCTGCCGAAGACCGATATCGCAGCTTCCGATTTTCCCTGTTTCACCAGGACGAGCCCGAGCTGGTTCATCACGTATACGTTCCCCGGCTCGGCGGAGAGTATGCTCGAAAAGACCGCCTCGGCATCGGCGAACTCTCCCTTGATGTGGTGGTTGTTGCCCCTGATCAGGAGATCGCTCACCGACTGTGCCGCGGCCGGGTGGTGAAATCCCGCCGCGACGAAAGCGATCAGCACGCCGGCGGCCAGGAGGCATGCGGCGTCACGCCGATTCGCAGCGAATCTATGATTCTGTGCTCTCATCGCTGTCCCGTCGCCCTGTCCGGGCGCCATCGTCATTGTATTTTCAGGCTGCGTATGACCTTGACGATCTCGCGCGCCATCCGCTCCTTGAACGCCTCGCTCCCGAGGATCCGCTCCTCTTCAGGGTTGCTGATGAATGCAACCTCGACGAGCACGGACGGCATCCTCGCTTTCCGGAGCACGAAGAAGTTCGCCGAGTGGGCCCCCCTCGATTTCACGCCGAGGTCTCCAGGGAAGAGCGCGATAAAATTATCGCAGGCCTCCCTGCTGTCGTCCCACAGTTTCTTTCTCCCCGCCTTGAAGACGATCTCCTCGATGTTGATCAGGTTCTTCTCGAGGCTCGATTCATCGCGCTCCTCGTACGAGATATTCTCCCGCTGCGCCACCGCTTCCGCCTCTTTCGACGAGGCCTTTTCCGAGCAGAAGTAGACCTCGTATCCCCTTGCTTTCCTGTTCTCGTTAGCATTTGCGTGAATGCTGACGAACAGGTCGGCACGGTACTTGTTCGCGATGACGGTCCGCGATGAAAGGGGGATGTAGTAATCGCCCCTCCTCGTGAGGAAGGCGTACATGCCGGTTTCCTTGTCGATGATACTCTTTACCCGCCGGGCTATGTCGAGCACCACGTCCTTTTCCTTCAGCCCCGTTGGGCCCACCGCACCTGAATCGAAACCGCCGTGCCCCGGATCGATAACGACGCGCCGGATCTTTTTCTTCGGGTGATGGCGGTCCTTCGAGAGCCGTTCCCGGAACCGGGCAAGTTCTTCATCGGCCTCGATCTCGAATGGACCCTTCGGCGGTTCCGCCTCTCCCACCGTCCGCCCGGTGAAGAAAAGGTATCCACCTCTCGCGGCGTCGAAGTCCCTGCTTTCGACCTTGAAGCCGGCCTTGAGCGAGAAGACCATCGCCACGACGTCCGGTTGTACCTGTTTCACGCTGATCTCGTCCACTCCGGCGTCGCCGACCGCGTATCTCTGGTTTCCATGGAGAATCACCGCGTTCCGGAAATAGATCGAGAACGACCCGTGTCCCTCGACGTCGTGGGTTTCTGTTGCCGACTGCATCGGGAGAAGGACCGCGAACCGGTCGTCGATCCTGCCGATCTTGAGCTCCCCCACCTCGATCGGAGCCTGGGCGGCCGAAACCGCGGGACCGGCCGCGAGCAAGGCCGCGAGCATGAGTATCTTTATGACGTTGTTATGGCCGGTTGTCCGTTTCATGTCAGTTATACCGTCTTGCCAGGGACGTTCCCGGATAGTAGAAACCGAGTATCTCGTTGTAGGGGTATCCCTTGCGGGACATCTCCCTGGCGCCCCACTGGCTGAGTCCCACGCCGTGTCCGAACCCGCGGCCCTTCAGAACAAGGCCGCCGGGCCCGGTTCCCACCTCGAACAGGGTGCTCTTGATGTGGAGGGGGTCGATTTCGACCCTGAAGCGGTTGCCGCTTATCTTCCTCGATCCTGAATCCGATACGAGCTCGAGCACCTCTGCTCTTCCACTGGGGGAGCGTTCGGCTATACTAATCCTTTCGAATGATCCCTTCAAGCCAAATCGATTGGCAACCGTTTCCGGTTTCAGCAAATAGGACCACTCCGTCCCTTCGGCCCCGAGAGAGAAGGGGTCATCGAGGCCGGCGAGGTACGGAAGGTCTGTCGACCACACATCCCGGTCATCCTCGACGGCGCCCCCGCTGTTCGAGTGGAAGTATGTCAGCGCGAGCCTGTCGCCGTGCATCACGACGATCCCGCGCGTCCCGTCGATGGCGCTGTCGGTCCGGCCGTCCTCGGCGGATGCTCCCCTGTATACCTGGGATTTTGTCGTCGGATGAACATCGAACCCGGCCCCCGTTCGTTTCGAGGCCTGGTAGAGAACGTATGTGCGGGCGATCACGGCCTGCGCCTTCAGGGCCTCCGGCGGCCATGACGCCGGCATCTCGGACGGAACGACGCCCCGAAGGTACGACTCGACCGGCACGAGGTTGATCAGCATGAGCCGCCCGTCGCGTACGGAAAGCTGCATGACGCCTCGGTACCGGTGCTCCCCGTACGTGATGAGTGTGTTCGGGCCGCAGGTCATGACAGCCGTGGCGAGCCCGAGGTCCCTGTCCATCAGGGCGATCGTGCCCCGGGCGGTGAGGGATAGGGTCACCCTCGTTCCCCTTTCGAGCGACGCGAGCATATCACCACCGATCCTGTCGAAGATCTTGAACGGTCCGGCGGGAACGAGTGTTACATTGTCCGTTCCCTTCTCGAGCAGGACCCTGATGGCCGTTTCCCGTTCCGTAACGGCGGCGGGCCTCTCCCGCACCGGGGTTTCCCCCCTGCGGAGCCGTTCGAGGAAGAACCGGGCCGTGGGCGTCCGGGAGCTGTTCGGGTGATCCGATACGAGTTCGGCAAGGAGCCGTGTGCCCTCGCGTGTGCGGCCGGCCTCCAGCTCGATCATCGCGAGGTTGTACAGGGCATCGTCGCGGTACTCCGATGACGGGAATGATTCGAGAAGCTTCCCGTAGTGTTTCTTTGCGCCTTCAGGATCATCCAGGTAGATATTGAAGATGTCGCCGGCCTGCTCGAGCGCCTCGTCACGTCTCGAGGCGCCCTCCCGGTACAGGGTCAGGAAGGCGTCGACCGCTTCGAGGTACTGTCCCCTCTCGAGGAGCGATCCGGCCTCCTCGAAAGTGACTGCAAGGCACGCGGAGCCGAACGGCCATGCTGTCAGCAGAACCATCGCGGCGGTTATCAGATATCCGGGCTTGCTGAAAGCACATCCTCCGGTCAAGAGTCCCCGGACCTTTCGAGTCCTGTCTGCTTTTCCCCCCGGCATTCGGTGGCCGCCGGGCTGCGCGAATGGGGGCTAACTCATCATTCCCTGCAGGAGGTTGTAGAGCATGAAGTTGAAATAGAGCTTCACCATGAGGAAGATCAGGACAAGGATGAACAGACCGACGAAGCTCGGGCGCTTGATGATGATGTGGATCTGGTGTTCGTTCCCCAGCAGGATCCAGCATATCACGAAGGCTATCTCGAGGATCGAGATGCCGATCATTATCTTCTTTGCATGAAAGTACGACTCGGTTTTCCAGTGGTCCTGGAGCCAGGTCAGCAGGCTTTGAGCCTCGTTGTAGAACTCGGAGTCGTAGCTGACATTCTTCAGGTACTCGGCCGCCCTGGAGGGGTCCTTCTTGTTGAAGTAGATCTTGCCCAGCCTGAAGTTCGCCTCGTCGATGTGGGGATCCCCGCGGAACTGCTCGATGAATTTCTTGTACTCCTTCTCGGCGCCGGAGTAATCCTCCAGGAAGAAGCTGTAGATGCTCGCGATTTCCCATTGGACCTTCGACCGGAACGTGTCGTCGCTGGAAGCGTCGAGCGCATTTTTCAGGCACGCAATGGCTCCCCTGAAGTCACTCCTATCGAGGCAGCTGTCCGCCCGGGCGTAATAGACGGACGGCATGTCACCGGTCTCCTGCCCGGCGGTTTCCTGTTGCGCTTCGGCGAATACGGCCATGAGGCTTGCCGAAACGAGCAGCGGTGCGAGCCGGCAGAAAGCTTTCCACTTGTTCATCTCTTCCTCCAGGACCATGCTGATGATTTCGGGTGAATACCAGGTTGCTCCATTGTAGTATAATCAACCGGTGAATCAAGCGGAAACTATGGGGGCGCACGGGGGCGCATCCTGGATCTTTTTGACTTGCATGCCCCTTATCCCTCTGATAGCTTTCGTTTTACACGGGCAATTCCCGCTTTTTCGCATACGGCAGGAGAGAACAGGGCCCCCGGGGGTATCACGTGGTATGAAGAACATCTGCACGAACAGAAAGGCCCGGCACGACTACCAGATCCTCGAGAAGATGGAAGCCGGTCTCGTACTCAAGGGCACCGAGGTCAAAGCCCTGCGGGAAGGACAGGCGAACCTCAGGGATTCGTATGCCGCCGTCGAGGACGGGGAGCTGTACCTGCACAACTCGCATATCAGCCATTACTCGATGGGGAACCGGTTCAACCATGATCCGACCAGGACGCGGAAGCTCCTTATGCATGCCCGCGAGATCAAGCGGATATACGGCAAGGTGAGGGAGAAGGGATTGACGCTCGTGCCGCTCCGCCTCTACTTCAACGATGCGGGCAGGGTGAAGGTCGAGCTCGGGCTCGCCCGGGGCAGGAGGACCTTCGACAAGCGTCGTGAGATCGCCGAGCGTGACGCAAAGAGGGAGATGAGGCGGGCGTTCAAGGATCGTGAACGGAAAAGCTGATCAGCAAATGCCGATGAAACGCACAGGTTCCTTCAGAAAGGCCCCGATCGCGGCCGCGGCTATCGCGGCTTGGCTGTGCCTGGTCTCCGCCGCCGGATCATTCGCCCGGTCTTCCGACCCGGTCAGGGAGCCCCTTGGCGTCGTGTATGCGGACGGCAGGCAGACCGAGGACATCAAGCTCTACCGGCTCGAGCATGACAGCAATGAGCTCTGCCTGTCGGGATACGACCTTGCCCGGATCTTCAAGGCGACGAAGTACTGGAACCCCGGTGCGTGGAAACTGACCCTGAAGATAGATATACACCGCTACCTCTTCACGATCGATACGCGTGTCGTCATGGTCGATGGGAAACCGATCCTCATGCGCGTGCCGGTCAGGTACGAGAACGGCTCGGTCATGATACCCCTCGAATTCATCGGGGAGATTCTTGCATCCAGGTCGCTCGATAAGGTTGAGCTGGACGAGAAGCGGCTCGTGCTCACTATCGGATCGCCGGATTACAACGTCACGGGCATCACGTTCGAAGACGGCGAGGATGGAACAAGGGCGGTCCTTGCCCTGACGGAGGAACTTCTCTACCACGTCGACAGCGAGACGCCGGGGTTGCTTCGCCTCAAGATATACGGGGGGAGGCTCAATCCACTGAAGCTCGCGACTGCCGGGGAGCACGGACTGTTCATAAGGGTGCGCGCCGAACAGACCGAGAGGGATGCGTATCTTTTCTTCGGCGTCAAGAGGGCGGCGGCCCGTTTCAGGGTAGAGTTCGAGGCAGACCCCGGCGCCCCGGATGCCGGCAAACGCCTCGTCATCTTTCTCGAGAAGGGCGAGCTGCCCGAGATACCCGACGTTGACTTTGCCGGCAAGCGAATGCTCGAGATACTCGACGATGATTCACGGGCGAGGGCGCAGGTGCCGGTACGGATCGTCGCGATCGACCCCGGCCACGGGGGCATCGATAATGGAAAGGTAAGCGAGTCGGGGATAATGGAAAAGAACGTCAACCTCGATATTGCGGGGATGCTGCGGGAACGCCTGGAAGAAGAGCTCGGTGTCGAGGTGGTCATGACACGCACCGGGGACGAGCTCATTCCGCTCGGGCGCCGGGCGGAGATCGCGAATTCCAGGGGTGCGGACCTCTTTATCAGCATACACTGTAACGGGTGGTTCCACCCGGACGCTGGGGGCTTCGAGACGTTTTTCCTCGCCCCTGCGCGGACGGAGGAGGAGGCGCGACTGGCGCGCGAGGAGAACGCGTCTCTCCGGTTCGAGAATTCCGGGACCAGCCCTGAAGAGCTGGACGACCTCGATTTCATCCTATGGGACATGGTCCAGAATGAGTTTATCAACGAGAGCAGCGAACTGGCGGAGATGGTTCAGCGTGAGCTGAGCAAGGTACTCGAAATCAGGAACAGGGGCGTCAAGCAGGCGGGATTTAAGGTGCTTCGGGGCCTGCGCATGCCGGCCGTGCTTTTTGAGATCGCCTTTCTGTCGAATCCCGAGGAGGAAAAGCTGCTCCAGGACCCGCTCTTCCGGCTGAACGTCGTCAAGGGAATCGTCGCTGCGGTCAAGCGCTACCAGAATCGGTACAACAGACGCGGCGCGGGCGGGAACTGATCCCGCGTCGGTCTTTGCCGTGCTCTGCGTGGGTATCCCGGCCGGCAGGAAAGAGTGATCGTTACGAGCCTTGGAAGAAAGATCGTCATTGTTCTCGCCGCCCTCGCCGTGGCAATCGTCGGGATGTACATCATCTGGCGTTGGATGCAGATGACCGACGGGGAGATGCCACACGGGATCCATGGGGTTCCCGAGGAGACGAGGAGCGTTACATTGTTTTTCGTAAGTAACCAGGCTGACAGGCTCCTGCCGGAAACCCGTGAGATAGCTGTCGAGGATGGCATCGAGAAACAGGTCGGGGCGGTCATCTCGGAGCTGATCGGGGGTCCCGGGGAGAAGGACCGTGTCTCGGCGATCCCGGCCGGGGCCGAGGTCCTGCAGGTATTCTGGGTGGAGGAGTCCCGGATGATCTATCTCGACATGAACAGATCGTTCGTATCGAATCATCCAGGCGGGAGCACCGCCGAGTACTACACGATCGGCATGATCGCCAGAACAATCTGCACAAATTTTCCCCAGGCGCAAAAGCTCCAGTTACTCGTGGAAGGGTACCCGGTGGAGACGCTCGCCGGCCATTACGCGGTGGACAAGCCGATCGATATCCTGAGGTGGAGGTAGATACCGCGTGTCTCCGGGCGGCCCATCCACCGGTCGATTATACTGGAAAGTGAAGGTTCGATGGCAGGCAAGGATACGCGGGCTGTCGGTGTTTTCGATTCCGGGATCGGCGGGATGACCGTCGTACGCGAGATCATGGACCGGCTGCCCGGCGAGGACATCATCTATTTTGGGGATACGGCCCGGCTTCCATACGGCACGAAGAGCCCCGAGACGGTGCTGCGTTTCTCGAGGAAGAACCTGGGGTTTCTCAAGTCGATGAACGTGAAGCTGATCGTTGTGGCCTGCAATACCGCCTCGTCGCTCGCGCTCCCGAAGCTGCGGGAGGGGGAGGAGATCCCCGTTGTCGGTGTGCTGGAGCCGGGCGCGATGGCCGCTGCCGCGGCGACGCGCCGCAAACGGATCGGGGTGATAGGCACGACGGCGACGATCGCGTCGGGCGCGTACACGAAGGCGCTGAAGGCGATTGACCCGGGGCTCGAGATACGCGTCCAATCCTGTCCCCTGTTTGTCCCGCTCGCCGAGGAGGGATGGCTCGACGATGAGGTCGCCTATATCACCGCGCGGCGCTACCTGGAACCACTCGTCGAGTTCGGCGCGGATACGCTCGTACTCGGCTGCACACACTACCCGCTGCTCAAGGGTGTGATTTCGCGCGTGATGGGTGGGGATGTCATTCTTGTCGATTCCGCCCGGGAGACGGCGATCGAGGTGGCGGACATTCTGGAGCGCGACGGCACCGGCGGCAGCGGGAGCCGTGGCGGCATCACCGTCTACCTCAGTGATATCCCCTATACCTTCAGGGAAGTGGGCGAACGGTTCCTCGGCAGGAGGATCGAGAAGGTCGAACACGTTGAACTGTAACGATCGCAGCAGGAAACAGGAAGGCGAGGCATGGCCAGGCATGACGGAAGGAAACGGAACGAACTGAGACCGGTGAAGATAAACCGGCATTATATCAAGGGCGCTGAAGGATCGGTCCTGATCGAAACGGGACGTACGAGGGTTATATGCACGGCCACGGTCGACGAATCCGTGCCGCCCTTCCTAAGGGGAGCGGGAAAAGGCTGGATCACCGCCGAGTACGGGATGCTTCCCCGGTCGAGCCCCAGGAGGATCCCCCGCGAATCGATACGGGGGAGGGTCAAGGGAAGGACACACGAGATCCAGAGGCTGATCGGCCGCTCACTCAGGGCGGCGGTTGACCTCGAGGGGATCGGGGAGCGTACGATCGTCATCGACTGCGATGTTATCGAGGCGGACGGCGGCACGCGGACGGCCGCGATCACGGGCGGGTTCGTGGCGCTCGTGGACGCGCTCAAGGGATTGGGGCTGGAGAAATCGGTGCGGAGCTTCCTGGCCGCGGCGAGTGTCGGAGTCATCGGCGGGAAGATCATGATCGACCTGGACTATTCCGAGGACTCGACCGCGGAGGTCGACATGAACGTTGTCATGAATGACCGGGGCGAATATGTCGAGGTCCAGGGAACGGCGGAGAACGGCTTTTTCAGCGATGAGGACCTGGCCCGGATGCTGAAGTCGGCGGGACTCGGTATCAAACGGCTGATACGGGAACAGAAAAAGGTGCTGCGATGGGCATGAAGATCGTTCTCGCCACGAGGAACGGGGGAAAGATAGCGGAGATCAGAAATATTCTGGGCGGTCTCGATGTCGAGCTTCTCGATGCGGGCGATTTCCCGCCCTTTCCCGAGCCGCGGGAGGATGGAGAGACGTTTCTCGATAACGCCTTGACGAAGGCGAGGGCGGTCCACGGGGCGACCGGCATGCCCGCGCTTGCGGATGACTCCGGCATCGAGGTCGACGCCCTCGAAGGAGCGCCTGGTGTGCGATCGGCCCGGTACGGGGGCGACGGCCTGTCCGACGGGGAGCGGTGCCTGAAGCTGCTCGAGGCCTTGAAGGGGGTGCCCGTGGAGAAACGCGGAGCGCGGTTCCGGTGCGTGATGGCGCTGTACCCGGGACCCCGGGAGGGGGCCGGTCCGCTCGTCACCGAGGGGATGATGTACGGAAGGGTAGCCGCGGAGACGGCGGGCGGGAACGGGTTCGGGTACGACCCGGTGTTTCTCGTTCCCGGCAGGGGGGTTACGGTTGCGCAGATGACCCCGGAGGAGAAGAACGCGATCAGCCACCGTTACAGGGCCCTCGTCGAGATGAAATGGCTCCTCGTACGCGAGTTCGGGCTCGAGCCGGAGCAGTGTATAGAATAAAACGGCGCATGAATCTGTATCTTTTCCATGGAGCCGGCAGCAGTCAGCCCTGTACAATTACAATGCTTGCAGGGAACGCCGTCGTATCATTAGTATAACCTGTAATAGGGAGGACCGTTCTTGCTTGAACTGAAAAGTATCGTGAAAAGGTACGACGGCCTGACGGCGGTCGATTCGCTTTCCCTCGTCATCGAGCCGGGCTGCATCTACGGGCTCCTCGGGCCGAACGGCGCCGGCAAGACGACGACGATCCGTATGATCATGGGGATCATCGAGCCGGACGAGGGTGAGATCAGGATATTCGGGGAGGCGTTCAGCGAAAGCGTCAAGGAGCGGATCGGCTATCTGCCGGAGGAACGAGGACTGTACCGGAGGATGAAGGTGCTCGATCTCCTCGTGTTCCTCGGGGAGATCAAGGGTATTCCCGCGCGGACCGCATCGGAACGGGCCGGGAGGTGGCTCGAGCGGGTGGACCTGGCCGGCTGGGCGGACAAGACGGTCGAATCGTTGTCGAAGGGGATGCAGCAGAAGATACAGTTCATATCGACGGTGCTCCACGACCCGCAGCTCGTGATCCTCGACGAGCCGTTCGCGGGTCTCGATCCGATCAATACCCAGCTGATCAAGGATATCATTATCGAGATGAAGGAGAAGGGCAGGGCGGTGGTGCTCTCCACACACCTTATGGACCAGGTCGAGAAGCTGGGCGAGCGGATATGCCTCATCAACAAGGGACGCAAGGTGCTCGAGGGGGCGATCGCGGATGTAAAGATGCAATTCAGCAAGAACGTTGTGACCATGAGGTTCTCCGGCGACCGGGCCGTGTTCGAGGGCCATCCCGGCATCGAGCAGGTCCGCGATTTCGGCCGGGAGCTGTCCCTGACCCTTGGCCCCGACATGAAACCGAACGACGTTCTCCGTTTCGCCATCGACAGGGGGAAAGTCGAGAAGTTCGAGATCGGGGAGATGTCGCTGCATGATATCTTCATTGCGAAGGTGAAGGAGGATGGGGGTGAGGTTGACAATGAAGTTTCTTAAAGTGGCCAGGCGTGAGTACCTCGAACGGGTGAAGAAAAAAAGTTTCCTCGTGGGAACCGTCCTCGGCCCCGTCCTCATGGGCGCGATGATCATAGTCCCCGGGATGCTGTTCGAGCTTACCCCGGAGAGCCAGGTCACCATGGCGGTCGTAGACATTGAGAGCGCGATCTACAATGAATTCACCGAAAGCCTTCAGGACACGCTCGATGACGGCTCCAGCATGTTCGTGTTTAGACACGTCCGCGCCTCGGAGGGCGAGATCGACCAGGTCAAAAGAAGCCTGAACGCCGAGATCGAAGCGGATGCGATCGACGGCTACCTGATAATTCCGGGCGACATCGTGAGCAAGGGCGAGGCGGCATATTTCGGTAAAAGGCTCGGCGCCGTGAAAACGCTCGAACGCGTCGAACGCGCCCTCGACCAGGCGGTGATCGGAAAACGGCTCGCCGGCGAGGGCATGGATTACTCGAAGGTCAAGAATATGATAAGGGGCGTGAAGCTCAAGACGATGCGCGTGTCGAAGGGAGAGGAGAGGAAGAGCGATTTCGAGATGATTTTCATCACGACCTTCGTCTTCATAATGATGCTCTATATGACGATCCTCCTGTGGGGTGTGGCCGTCCAGAGGAGCATTATCGAGGAGAAGAACAACAGGGTCGTCGAGGTGCTGCTCTCATCGCTGACGTCGTTCGATCTCATGATCGGGAAGATACTCGGAGTCGGGGCGGTCGGGCTCACCCAGTACGCAATCTGGTCGATATTTGCCCTGCTCGCGTCGTTCTATGCGCTGAGCACGGGGACCTTCGCGGGGGCGGTGAGCTTCACGTGGGTCACGCTCGCGTACTTCGCCCTGTTCTACGTGCTCGGGTTTCTCTTCTACGCGTCGCTCTTTGCCGGCATCGGCTCGGTGTGCAACTCGGACCAGGAGGCCCAGCAGCTTCAGACCCCCGTGGTCATGTGTCTCGTGTTCACGATCCTGGTCCCGATGGCGGTGATACAGAACCCTGACGGAACATTTGCAACCGTCGTTTCGCTGATCCCGTTCTTCACGCCGATCGTGATGTTCATGCGGATCAATGTTCTCATGCCGCCCGCGTGGCAGATCGTGCTGAGCGTCGCGATCCTGATCATGAGCATCTACGTCGCCGGCAAACTCGCGGCAAAGATTTTCCACATCGGTGTGCTGATGTATGGAAAGCGTCCGAGTGTGCGTGAGATCTTCAAGTGGCTGAAGCGTGCGTAGCATCAAAATAGACGGATTCATTGAATGGAGGTGAGTCAACGGTGTGGTTGTGGATTGGCGCGGTTGTTGTCTGGTTGATGTCGGCAGCCTGAATCGTGTCCGTGATGGCGGACGTGATCCGCGGCAGGACTTCAGGTCTGAGTGTCAGAACGCTCGCCGGGTATGCCTTCCACGGCGTGACAGCCATCCTGGCTCTGTGGCTGGTCATCAAAGCGCTGGGGGTGGGTTAGGCGTGTGAGGTGCCAGGTCGTGGGATGGGCGGGTTTTTCTCCTCTGAATCGTAAAGGAGACGCGATGTGAAAACCGTATCACGGGTCGTGGGAATCCTGTTGCTGTTGGCCGGTCTTGCTTGAATAGTGTACATACTGGGAGGGGTCTTCTCCCATACGGAAGGGTTCATTGAGGCTGGAAGACTTGCGGGAGCGCTGGCTTTACATGCGGTGTGCATGGGGCTGGGCGTGTATTTATTAGGCAAGACCGCCAAATCCAAAGAAGCTCTGTGAGGGTCGGTGTCACCGCCTGGAATTGCTGAAGGCATCAGGTCGGTGGATTTATCGAAAGGATCGATTCCGATGTTACGTTACCGTCATCGACAAGTGGGAACGCTGTCACTCTTGATCGGCGGCGCCGTCATGATTTTGCTCATCGTACTCCTGGCTGCCGTCGAGACACATCCTGTTGGCATTGCTGTATTATTATTGCTCCTGGTCTGCTTTGTTCTTTTCAGCACACTAACGGTAGAAGTTGCTGACGCAGAGGTCCGCCTCAGGTTTGGCCCGGGACTTATCCGGAAAACTTTCGCGGTTTCGTCAATTCGCCGCGTAGAGGCCGTGCGCAACTCATGGTACTTTGGCTGGGGAATCCGCTGGATACCAGGGGTATGGTTGTACAATGTTTCGGGTCTGGACGCGATCGAGCTCGAGATGTCAGACGGGAAGACATATCGCATCGGCACCGATCAACCCAAGGAATTGTTATCCGCGATTGAGGCTGTGCGCGGGACGGCCGGCTGATCGTTGCAAACAGAAGGCGGCACCGGCTGTCAAGACGGCTGTGAGGCGCCCGGCTCACCAGTGCAAGGAGAATGGGATCATGAAGATTTCCAGAATCAGCATCTTATGTATGTTGCTAATATTCAACCCGGATTTATCATGCGGCGCCCAGGATGTTGATAACGGATCACGTTGGAACGAAAAATATAACTTCATTTATAATATTCCACCTGTCCTTTTTCACTATCATCATGGGGTATTGGCGGGAAGTTACCCACGGGATCGAGAGACTGTCGAAGTAAGCTTTGATGATGTGAGTGGATATTTGGGGCATGTTTGTTTATGCGGCGCGGGTGGGTATCGAATTTCCCAAATTGCCGTTGATCTGATAAAGGGAAATGGAAAAACACTGGAAAGAGGAGAGTTCACTCTTATCAGCAGCAGGGACCATACTGTGAGCGATGTGATTTCCTGCGTTCTGGGATGCGGCAGGAGAAATGATCCTGCAAAAAACCAATACTTCATTGATCAAAGTATTAAAGCCCCAAGAAGAGAATATCATTATTATATTGGTTATCATCCGAAAAAGAAGGCTGTTCATATCATTTACCGAAAGCATTTGCTCATCGGAAACGAGGAAATGGATAGATTGTGGAAGGTTGAAGTTGCCTATGATGAGGATCCTGCTTCTGTAAATCGAGCTGACAAAAAATTGTATCAAGATACCATGATGAAAGTGGTTAGGGATGTTCTGGTTGTTCCGATAAAAGGATTGTTTGAAGCAGAATTGATCGAATATGACGAGTTTCTATCAAGGTTGAACGGATTGAACAGATAATCAATGGCATGACATCCGGTATTTTTACTTCCGGGTTAAATCCGGCATTCAGGCGATAGTTACCTCGTCTTGTTCTATAGTAATACTCCTCATTATCGATGTAACAGCGAGCCCTCCGATCCATATGGATCCTGCTTCACGTTCAGCATCATTAATTTCCACAAGGATTTTCGCCAGACTGTCGATCTCATTTCCCTGTTCCATGATCATTGAGCCCGACGTGGTGGTGCCGTGCCGCAGCAGGTACATTCCAAGACCCGCGGAAGAGGTGCCGCTGGCCGGGTCTTCCCACATCCCGATGGATGGTATGAAGTTTCTTGAGTAGGTGATACAGTCTTCGCTGAATGTATCAAGGGTGAAAACGTGATTTGATTCAATACCGAACTGGTTGTTCAAGAGGTTGAGTTTGATGAGATCGGGATTCATATTAATGAGCGTTTCTTTCTTGCAAATCGGGATCATAAGAGTCTCGATGCCAGTCGAGACAATCTCAAGCGGAAGACAGGCTTCCGTTATCTCCCTCTCATCGATCCCGAGAATGTTAACGATCCGGGCAACGGGAATATCTGACGGGCGGGAACGACTGATCTTCTGAAGAATCATGATCTTTTCGAGTATACCCGAATTAACACCCGTGATTGCGATTCCGGAAATAGGCCCGGTTCCACCGACGGTGATATCCGGGGATGGGTTTTTTCTGAAGTGTATATCGACGGGGAGTTTACCGTAATTAGTCTCCATGTACACCCTTGTGATATCCTCGTTGATGAGTATCCTGCCTTCAACGATCAGTGCATAGCACGAGGCGATAATGGCATGACCGCTCATGCCGATCTCCTCGCTGGGTGTGTAGAACCGTATCCTGAATGAGGAATCCTCTGTTTCCGACGCTGTTACGAAGGTGGTTTCCGATAGATACATCTCTTTGGCGATCATCTGCATCATTTCATCGGTGAGACCATCGGCTTCGGTGATAACAGCAGCCGGATTGCCGCTGAACGGCTTTGTTGTAAAGGCGTCGACCTGATGTACCGTTAGATTTATCATGATATTTCACCTTACGAATTCGTTGCAATTAACCATGTTCTATAAACAATACCTGCAAATAATCGGGCATTCGCAACTTCCATTCCAAATTGAGCATTGTCGCTGTCTGGCTGTATCATGCTTTATTGCAACTGGTTGCCAAAGGAGATGTTTTGGTATGTACTGCCGGGGATGCTTGTGGTAATTTCCAATTTGGATGAAAAATCGTCATCATCTGATCGAGATGCCGCCGCATTCAGCAGGTGGCAAGGTGCCCGAAATGAACGATTACGCACAAAAGCTGTATCTGTCTGATTTATTAAGAGAGCCGGTTATTCGTGCAGCAATCCGGAAATTACAGCTACCTTCCGGCAGCCGCGGTCTGGATGCGGGATGCGGGATTGGAAGTCATACCTTATTGCTGGCCGATGCAGTGGCGCCGGATGGACACGTCACCGGCCTTGATTTGTCGGCCGGGTTTTTGGCTCATGCAAGGGAAATTGCAAATAAATCCGGCCATTCAGAACGAATATCCTTCCAGCAGGGAAACGTAGAGAAACTTCCCTTCGGCGATGATACTTTCGATTGGGCGTGGAGTGTGGACTGCGTTGGATTAATTCCTGCAAAACCCATATCTCTGCTGAAGGAAGTTGCGAGGGTGGTAAAGCCCGGCGGTATCCTGGCTATACTTCTATGGTCTTCTCAACAGCTTCTTCCGGGATATCCCCTGTTGGAGGCCCGGCTGAATGCAACCTTTCCAGGGATTGCCCCGTTCGTCGAGGGGATGAACCCGGAATTGCATTTCTTGAGCGCGCTGGGTTGGTTTCACAAGGCCGGTTTGAATGAATCTACTGCCCACACCTTTGCGGGCAGTGTTCATTCTCCGCTGGGTGATGATATCCGCAAAGCCGTGATGTCACTGATTGAAATGCGCTGGGGGGATCCGCGGTCAGAGATAACACGGGATGATTGGGCTCAATATCAACGTCTTTGCAGACCAGACTCGCGGGATTTTATTTTGAATCGTCCAGACTATTATGCCTTTTTTACTTATTCGATGTTTCACGGAAAGGTTGCAAGCGTTGGAGCATTAAAAGCATAGTGAAATAAAAATTGAGTGTCTTTATTGTCTTTTCGGACTATTTTCTTTCTTTGCTGAAATTCGGCGGTGTTTGCTATATCCTGCTTTCGTCTAGAAGCCGGACGCCTTCCATGAGGATTGCATCGTTGGATACAGAGATGTTTCCCTCGGGGAATTGCTCTGCGGGCTCGACAGTAAACGCGCCGTCTTCCTCCCAGGTGATAATGTGATATATCACTTCAGCTCCGGTCATTTCGCCGCAAGTCGCACAGACGATTTTCCCCTGATTCATGTAGATATCGGCTTTTTCTCCGCTGCCTTTTACAAGATTGATGTGAACCGATTTCAGGCTTTGGCCGAGCGCTTGAATCAGATCGGTGAAAGCAAATGCCTTGAATGAAGCGCTGAATCCCCCTTGTTTGGAAGCCATGGGTTCAGCCTGGGTTATCCCTTTGATGGATTTATTCACACGGGCTGCGATGATGTCGAAGTCGTGTGGAGGGATGAAGACATCGTCAAAGCCGGCGTCAAAGAGATTCAATGTATGAGACGGGTTGCATTCCGATGTAATAGCATACAGCAGGACAGAAGTTGTGTGCCTGAATAATTCGCTGCACTCGAAGATTTCTTCAGGATAGCATTCATCGTATACGAAAATAGCAGTTGGAGAGAGACGTTCACACATCTGTTCGGCTTCCTTGAGCGAGTCGGTTGCTACGATACGATAACCCAGATGTTTTAGACGAGTGGCAAATCGATCGATTGTTTGATTGGCCGTTCCGACGAGGAACAATTGGTGGTAAGGGGCTGTAAACAGATTCTCACTCTGCTCGATGAGACGAATATAGGTTTCGACGACTTCTGACCGGGCCAGTCTTCCGGACTTTTCCCTGAGTCCGGATTTGATCACACGAATATTTTCTTCTGGTGAATCTTTAATAGTCCTGATGCTGATATGACGATACCATACGAGAACCAACACCTGAGCCGCAAGGGCTATGTCCTTGTCGGAAACGTTGGCTTCATCCGGGTTCCTTCTTTCAGAGAGCAGTTCCAGAAAAGCGGATAATACATCTTCGATGCTCCATGGGAAACGTAATGATCTTGCATACTCGAGCGATTTATCGATATCGATGAAAAAGGAATGGTTTCTCTCTCCCTGCAGGGTGGATATCTCGCAACACGGATCCCATTGAGGGACGAGAAGCAAAACGGCAATCTGCAAACCATCGACTGCCAGGCGTGTCAATCCGACCGAACCGGCCAGGTTATCAATATCCTTGCGCATCAAATCGTATGGTGCGGTTTCCATACACTCCGAACTGCGCATTTCAGCGATGATCTGCATCGATCTAAAAAGACTCTGGATGATCACGTCATAGGGAACCGGATTTTCGATTAGTGCTCCGCTTACTGTCGAGAACTTGGTTACTTCAGCCTGTGGAATCGGTATCTTTGCCCGTCTGATCCAACTGTCGTATTCTTCAGCCATATCCGGCGAGACCAGTACATGTTCAAGCTGGGGTTGCTGAAGCATGCTCGATATGTCTTCTCTGTCCGACAGCACGCTAAGGTTGTAGCCATCGCGTTCAAAGATGGGGCAGAGGAAGTTCTTGAGAAAGATCGTTCGGCTGACCATCAGCACTTTTCTGATATCAGGGTTTTCTCCTTCAACGGCACACAGGGTGGATTCGTCGAGTGTATCCGACTCCTCGTTGAACAGTTCCGGAAGCTCGATGATTTGAGTTACATCGGGATCCTTGTCCTCTCTTCGATAGCATTGGGTGATGATATTCCGGAGCACGGATTCGGGGGTAACATACTTATTCACATCCGTACAGTGCAGTGCATGCCTCGCCGCCTCGATGGCCCGGGTGTCTTCGGGGTCTGCAACGATAAGGGTAAGTATTTTCCCGTCAGGGCTGCAATTTATTGGCAAAACCTGATGCTTTTCGGCTAGTGCAACGGAAAACCTCTTTATTATGCTCTTGGATATTTTATGCTCACTCGGTATGAAGGCCGGCACCTGGTGCTGCAAGGATAGTGCGTGCGCGAGTTGTTCCTCGTTTATAAATTTAAAAAACAACAAGTGGGTGCCGAGTCTCCCCCTGTGCGATTTTTGACGCTGGAGGGCTTGTTTGATCTGCTCGTCGGCTACATAACCCAGGCGATACAGAATTTGATCCAGACGGGCAATTTTCATATCGGTCATTGACTGCTTGTAACATGAGCAGTTGCGGTTAAATTCTTGCCGTGGGCAAGGATCGCTTGAGGCTCTGCAGCGAATCGCATCGCCTCTTCCACCGTGACAACATTGTTTGAAACGAGTTCCTTCAAATGTTGATCCAGTAGTTGCATGCCCTCCTTCCTGCTTGTCATCAGCACATTGCTTATCTGGTGGTTCTTTTTCTCCCGGATGAGGTTTCGGACGGCATGATTGCCAAGCAATATTTCCATTGCCGCGATTCGTCCATTCTTGTCAGCCCTCCTGAGCAATTGCTGTGAGCAGACGCCGACGAGAACCTCTGCCAGCATGAGCCGGACCTGCGATTGCTGGTTGACGGGAAAGGCGTCGACGATACGGCTGATGGTCTGCACGGCGGACTTTGTGTGCAGGGTTCCCAGGACGAGGAGACCGACTTCGCTGGCGGTCAGGGCTAATGAGATAGTTTCCAGATCCCGCATTTCACCGACGAGGATAACATTGGGATCTTCTCTCAGCGCAGCCCTGAGCGCGTTTGAAAATGATTTGCTGTGTTCGCCGATCTGGCGCTGGTTTATCAGACAATTCTTGTTTGGGTGTATAAACTCCAACGGGTCTTCCAGGGTGATGATGTGGTAGTTCATATGGTCGTTAATGTGATCTACCATGGCGGCGAGTGTGGTGGACTTGCCAGAATTGGATGGACCCGTTACCAGGATCAGACCCGAACGGTTGGAGATCATTTCCTTTATCACTTCCGGGAATCCAAGCGAATCAAGTGTGGGAATCTGGTTCGGGATAATCCGAAACGCGCCGGCCAGCCCTGTATGTTTCTTGAAGATATTTATACGAAATCGGGCGACACCCGCGAGCGTGTAAGCACAGTCCAATTCGCCGTTGGCTTCCAGTTGGCCGATCTGTGTGTCCGAGAGAAGTTCGTAAATGATAATCTGAAGCTCTTCCTCTGACAGCGTTCTATGCTCGGCCCTTTCCAGAAGGCCATTGACGCGGAGCATGGGATTGGATCCGGCGCTGAGATGAAGATCGGAAACGCCGTGTACCTGCATGATCTTGAGAAATGCATCTATACGGGGCATAGTACACCTCGGCAATAGTATTCATGCGCGAATCACGCAAGTCATTTGGTCACACTTGCGCAGCCCGGCTTGCATCACCATCGGTAAACCTCTGGTTTGTTTTTCACTACAGGGGCGTGCAATTATTGTGCCTGCCTGGCGAGGTGTAAGGGGAATGAATTATGCGGCTTAGCGGTTCGCATCGTTTCGGGAATGGACCGGGAATCCGTGGGAGAGGGATCGGCTTGCAGATCGCGGTTGGAACCATGCGTCGTATACAGGAGATCAACGCGAACAGATTGCCATAATGTGACTTCCTGTCGATTTAAGTTGAATTAGATTATCCCACTTATTAGAATACGTTGACCCCGCAGCGGGAGCCAGCGTATCTTTTTTTTTGGGAAGCGGTTCCGGGTGATGGTGGAGCGTCCGGGGCCGGCTGGAGAGCTTGAATACCATGGAATGTGCGATCATCACAACATACCGGTGCAACGCCAAGTGCAGTATGTGCTTAGCCTGGGCAAACCCGAGCAAGGCCGAGGAAGAGTTCGATCCCGGGATCCTTGAGAAAATCCCCGGTGGGATGAAGCGTCTCAACATCACCGGCGGCGAGCCGCTGCTCCGCAGGGATATCATGGATATCGTGCGAATCCTCAATACGAAGTCCCACCGGCTCGAGATCAGCACGAACGGGTACTACTACAAGAAGCTCGAGGCCATCGCGAAGGAATTTCCCGGCATCACGGTCCGCGTCAGCATCGAGGGTCTTCCGGAGCTGAACGACAGGCTCAGGGGGCTCAAGAACGGTTTCGATCACGCCCTGCGTTCCATTCTCCGTCTCAAGCGGCTCGGGCTGAAGGACATCGGGTTCGCCATGACGATATCGGGCGATAACATTCATGATCTGCTCGATCTCTACACGCTGGTGGCTGCAATGGATATAGAATTCGCCAATGCGGTGGTCCACAATTCTTTCTATTTCTTCAAGGATGATAACAGGATAGAGAATATAGAAGAGGTCCGCGGACTCTTCATCGAGTTCATCAATGCCCTGCTCTGCTCTCCCCGCGGACCGTTCAGGAAGCGGGTGAAAGACTGGTTCAGGGCTTATATCAACCTTGGCCTGCTGGGTCACGTTATGGGTGAGAAGCGCCCGATACCGTGCGGCGCCGGCACCGATACATTTTTCGTCGATCCATGGGGGCGTGTGCTCGCCTGTAACGGGTCGAGGGAACCTTTCGTCATGGGCGATCTCAAGACACAATCGTTCGAGGAGATCTGGCACAGCGATCAGGCGGACATGGTGCGGCGGCAGGTGGCGGAATGCAGTCTCAACTGCTGGATGACGGGAACGGCTGTGCCGGCCATGCGGAGAAGACCCCTCCAACCACTCCTGTGGGTGTTGAGGAACAAGCTGCAGGTGATGAGGGGCAAGCCTGTCAATTTGTAAGCAGTCACGATCCGGGAAATCTATGAAGATCGCAATTCTGGGAGTAAAGGGAGTGCCCGGCCACCACGGCGTCGAGGTGGTCGTCGATTCCCTCCTGCCGCACCTCGCTGCGCTGGGCCACGACATCACCGTGTATGGATATGATAGCTATTCGAAGGATGCCGACGACTACCACGGTGCCCGTGTGCGGACCGTGAAGGGAAGCCCGCGGAAGAATATAGAGATGATATCCCACATGTGGAAGGCATCGATGGCGTCGAGGAAAGGGGAATACGACATCGTTCATATCCACAGCGCCGATCCCTGTCTGCTGGCATGGCTTCCCAGGGCGAGGTGCGGGATCGTAGCCACGTCGCACGGGCAGGCATACCTGAGAAAGAAGTGGATCCTGCCCGCGAGGTTCATGTCAAGGCTCGCAGAACGGTTCTTCATCAGATTTCCCGACATAGCGACATCGGTGTCGAGACCTCTCTGTGATTATTACCGCGGCAAGTACAATAGGGACGTACTTTTTATTCCCAACGGCATAAACTTCAGGGAGAAGCCGGACGTTGCCCTTCTCGAGAAATGGAGCCTTGAACCGGGAGGGTTCTTCTTTTCATCGGCCGGCCGCATCGAGCGGACGAAGGGTCTTACAACTCTGATCGATGCGTACCGTATGATCGATGCCGATATACCTCTCGTGATAGCAGGCGGTGGGAGCGCGACCGATTTCGCGTACTTCGACGAGCTCAAAGCGGACAAGCCCGATGGGGTTCACTTCGTGGGATTTCTCTCCGGTGACGAGTTCTTCGCTCTTTACGCGCACGCGCTGGCTTTCATCTTTCCCTCGGAGTACGAGGCGATGTCTATGGCGCTCCTGGAGGGGCTGTCATTCGGGACGCCCACGATATACAGCAATATCCCCGAAAACGAGGCGGTGGCGGGCGGATACGGGTATCCGTTCGAGGTGTCCAATGCTTCCGCTCTTGCAGAGGCTGTACGCCACGTTCTCGCGCACCGGGAGGAGGCCGGTGCGCTGGGGGCAAGAGCACGGGAATTCGTCAGGGGCAATCACGACTGGGCCGCGATAGCGAGACGCTACAGTGAGGTGTATTTGAAACTATGTCCAAAGGTATGAACGGGACGGCGGGAAAGGGACGGAAAAAGAACGGGGCGGTAAACGCCGCGTTCGACGGGATTATTCAGGTATACAATCTCTTCGAGGAAAAAGGGTTTGCCGATCCGCTCGCCGAGACGCTGCGCCTTTGCGATCTCGCGTCGGGCGGTTCCCTGCGAAACCTGGATCTGTCTCTTCTCGATGAGCGGTGCATCGATCTCGCGGGGCTGGTCGAGAAAAGGAAGGAAAACACTCCCCTCGAGTACATACTCGGCCGGGCGGTGTTCATGGGGCGCACCTTCCACTGCACGCTCGATACGTTGATCCCGACCGAGGAAACGAGGCTTCTCGTCGAGACGGCGGCCTCGATCGTACGTGAGAGGCGGAAAAGCAGCGGGGAGCAGGCCGTCATTGAAATCGGGACGGGATGCGGGAATATCGCTGTCAGCCTTGCCCTGCTCACCGGCGATGCCGGGATCCATGCCTCTGATATCAGCTCCGGCGCAATCGATGTGGCAAGAAAGAACGTGGAAAAGTTCAAGCTGGAGGAGAGGGTTTCCCTGTACTGCGGGGACCTCTTCGAACCGTTCCGCGAGCTCGGGCTTTTTGGCGCGACCGACGCGGTCGTGTGTAATCCTCCCTATATCCCATCCGGATCGCTCGACAGGTTGCATCCCGAGATTGCGAAGAACCCGAAGGTGGCGCTTGACGCCGGCCCCTACGGTATCAATTTCTATCTCAGGCTGATCAACGAATCATTGTCCGTGCTCAAGCCCGGCGGGATTCTTGTCTTCGAGATCGGGGAGGGGCAGGAAAAGCTCGTTGAACGGCTATTCAGGAAGAATGCCGGCTATGGTGATCGCTCGTCATACCGGCAGGGAGATGAAGATACGGTCAGGGTAATGAGCGCGGCCAGGGAATCCTGAATCACGTACAGTGTCCCTTTCTACAACGCATTCCCGTATTTTCATGAGCGGGGAAGTGTGGGTTTTTTTGGAGTCATACCGGCTGTCAGAATTTGATCAGGCAGTAATCGATCCGTGCGGCGAAGTACGAGAAGAGCTCATCGCCGTCCGTATTGAAGAAATGGTATTCGAACGCGAACCCGACGCCGGACGTGATCAGGAACCAGTAGTCGAGTCCCAGTCCGATCGAGCCGCCCGGCTGGTTGGAGGAAAACCAGATTTCGCCGATCGGATGAGTGACGAGGTGGGGAACGCTCCGGTAGACGCCGGCCCCTGCCATGACGAAGGCCTGCATGGACGTGCCGAAGTTGAAGAAGTACTTCGCTTTCAACGCCACGGGAATTACCGCGAACCGCTCGTTGTTGTCATCGATCTTTCGGAGGGAAACGACATCGTACCCGGCACCGAGACCGAGACAGAAGCTGCTCGTCAGCATCTTGCCGGCGAATATATCGAGACCGAAGAAACCGGTCTGTGCGTTCTTCACGGTGGCCTGCGTGTACGAACCGCCGAAGTCGCATATGTACTGTGTTTTGATAGCCTGTCCAACGGCTGACCCGGCAAGGGCGAGGAAGAATATGAGGAAAATACCGACTCCTGAAATAACGGCTCTTGTTTTCAACTGCTCCCTCCGATCAGAGCGTTTACCGGTTGTGAGTGGCCATCTCTCACGGCGACCAATACAGGTTTATCACCTGCCCGATATCGGTGTCCGCCGAGACCGTATCCAGCAGTTCTTCCCTGCCATAATTAACGTAGAAATCGTAGCATCCCGGGTCGAGTTGAACCAGGATACCGTCGGCAGGATTCAGCACGGAGTTCCGCGGGATGAGATTCGGCCCGAATTCGGTTTCCGAGCAGCCTTTCACCCTGACCTGGTTGACTTGTAAGTGGGAATCGTTTTCGAAGAAGATGGACCCCGCGTCGTCGATGATACGGTATACGGTATTATCGTCCTTTTTCACGGCAATCAGCTCGCTGAACGGGCGTTTCGTCCATGTCGATCCGGCGATCCGGACCTCCAGTTCATCTGGCCCAATCAGGCCCGACGATTTTCCAATGTATATTGTCTGGGTCGTGCTTTGCCCTTCGTCCAGGATGATGGGCTGATCGTTGAGCTTGCCCCAGAATTCCTGCGTCGAGTCGTTGACTATGGTCAGCTCCCCCTCCACCGAACACCCCGCCAGTATTGCTGCAACTCCAATGGTAAAAGCAGGCAACAGCCTGATAACTGTTCTCATGCTTCCTCCTTGTTTTTCATAGATGTGTCAAGCATTAACAAGCTAGCAATATGAACGGGTAAAGTCAAGCCTGTATTCCCTTTGATAATACGAGCTTTTTCGGGTACATTTGTTATTCGATATATATCGGGAACGGCGATTCCAGACGGTCTGCCCGGGTCGGGAAGGACGGCAAATGCGAATATTGATGGTTCAGACCTTTTTCTATTACCGCGGGGGAGATTCCACCTACATGCTGAACCTGTCCCGTCTCCTCGAGGAGAAGGGACACGAGGTGATCCACTTTGCGATGCGGCACCCGCAGAACCTGCCGTCCCCGTACGAGAAGTACTTCGCAAGCGAGATCGATTTCCCCGCACTGCTCGGCGAGCGTTCCCCCCGTGCGGCGCTCAAGGTGTTGACCAGAAGCATCTACAGCGGTGAGGCAAGGCGGAAAATCGGGATTCTGATTGCGGATACGAAGCCGGACATCGCTCACTTCCACAACGTTCACGGGCACCTGACCACGTCGATCATGCAGCCATTATGCAGGCGCGGGGTCCCGATCGTATGGACGCTTCATGATTACCGGCAGATCTGCCCGAACACGTCGTTTCTGAACGGCCGCGAGATCTGCGAGAAATGCATCCCAAACAGGTTTTACCAGGCGGTTCTGAACCGGTGCAAGAAGGGAAACCTCGCCGCGAGTGTCGTCGCGATGCTGTCGATGTATTACGAGCGTCTGTCAAGGGTTCCGCAGCGCGTGAAGCATTTCATCACGCCGAGCAGGTTCCTGCGGGACAAGCTCGTCGAGGCTGGTTTCGACGCGGGGAAGATAACGTCGATTCCGAACTTCGTTGATCTCGATGCGTACCGGTCCGGGGACGAGAAGGGCTATTTCCTCTATTTCGGGAGGCTCTCCTTCGAGAAGGGTGTTGACACGCTGATCCGGGCCGTACCGGAGATCGGCGGCGGCGAGCTCTGGATCGTGGGTGACGGGCCGGAGAGGGAGGAGCTCGAAAGCCTGGCCGCCGGGCCCTGTGCCGGCAGGATCAGGTTCACCGGGTACAAGACAGGCGATGAGTTGAAACGGATCCTGGCCGGTTCACAGTTCGTGGTGCTTCCCTCGCGTTGCTACGAGAATCTTCCGTTCTCGGTCATGGAGGCATTCGCCTCCGGCAAGCCAGTGGTCGCGACCTATATCGGCGGAATCCCGGAGATGGTCGATGACGGCGAGAATGGCTATCTCTTTCCCCTGGGGGATGTGCACGCGCTCGCGGATCGCCTTGAGCGGCTGCTGGGGGACCCCGGCCGGCGGAGCGAGTTCGGGCGAAGGGGCAGGGAAAAGGCGGAGCGGCTCTACAACAGGGACGGGCACTACGAGCGCATCATGGAAGTCTACGGCAGGGCGCTGTCGTCGTGAGGCGGTTTGCCTTGACAAGTCCAAGCCGCGCCACGCGGCGCAACGCGAATGCACTTGGTGTTATGCGCCGGAGTTTTAATTTGAATAAACATCAAATTATCTCAAATAAATTGATTTTACTGCACCCCAACTAGCATTCTGCACCGAAGTGCTCGAGCATACCGGGTCATCTAATGGATAATTAATGTATAAATTTGTA
>DAOVFR010000129.1 GCA_030672805.1 Candidatus Krumholzibacteriota bacterium | reverse complement strand
GTAATTCCGGACGGCGAGGATCTCGAGCGTAAAGGGATATGTTCCTTTGTACGCGAAGTACTCCTCCAGACCCTCGCGAATCGTTACCTCTAGCTGGCGAAGTTTCAGCTCCTTCATGTTGCCGGCGAAATACCCCTCCAGCACGGGAAAGGAGTCACCGCGCCGAATGGTCGAAGCGTTTCCCTTTCCCGACGGAAGCACCATCGGGACGATGTATTCCCCGATGAAGAAGAACGCGAGCAGGAGGCACACTGCGGCGAACGTCGGGACGAGTCGTTTCCTTGAATCTTTCGTCTTCTCCGCCGTTTCCTGTACGCTCTCCTCGGCGGTGGGAGCTGAGTCCTTGATTATTTCCAGAAGCCCCTTCTCGAGGATGCTTTTCAGTGTCTCGTACGTGCAGAATCTTGCCATCTTCGCGCTGATAATCAATTCGCCGAGGCTCAGTTCATCCTCGAGAAGCTCGTAGATGATTTCTTCATTCCTGTTGAGTTCCGGCGGGTTCTCCGGCGGCATGGCGAGCTGCCTGATTGTCATATCCTCGGAGGGAAAGATCCGCAGCAGCTCGGGAAACTCGTCGATTCTCCTCATGCTTTCCATGAGTAGACCCTCGACCTTGAGCGATGCGAATGAAATTATTCCGTGGAGGACGTGCATGCCGATGATGAACTTGTAGTGGCTCTGGGGCCAGCTCAGGACCTCATGTAAGGTTTCCTGTATCTGCGCGGTAAAGATAGTCTTGAGCTCGTCCTCGGAGAAATGTCTCTCGGATAGAAGGATGTCGGTCAGGTCAAGGTTTGTTTCGGCCTGGACCTGCTGAATCTTGTTCATGTCGTCCCGGCCGATGAAGCCGTACCTGAGGAGGTAATCCTTGAGCGGATCGTGTGTCTTGTTGCGTCTGTCCCGGGTCGATATTATCACCCCTTCCCTGAAAAAGATCACGACATTCTCCTCTCCGGAGATGGAGAGCATGCCCGATTTCTTCTGGAGGGCAATGAGCTGGAATATCTCGCTCAGCCCGAAATCCTTGACATTTCCCTCGAATGCCATCGGTGATCCTTTCTACAGGGAATCGAGGAACGTTTCCACGGGATCCGGTTCCTTGACGATTCTTTCCGGCGGTTTCTCCGCCGGGCGTTCTTCCTCATTCTCGGTCCTGAGGTCCATCGGTAGAATCCGGTAGTTCTTCTGTTCGGGCGGAGCCTTGGCCCTGATCGACAGCGCATACCCCAGCGTGATCATTACGAGCGGCGCCACGATCTTCCATAAAGGATCGAAAACAATGATAACGGTCGGGTCCTTGAAGAAGAAGCCGCCCCAGATGAGCGTCGATAGCGCTGCAATGCTTGCCGAGGCGAGGAACGCGCCTGCGGCGGACTTGCCGTAATAAATGAACGGTAATCCGGGCAAGACACGTAGAATCCATCCTTTTCCGCCCATCCTCTGTCCGGATATTCTCTGCCTGCGGTGCCTGAGCAGCGCCTCCATCACCTTGATGCTTGTAAGTCCATCGATCACGTGCGAGCACTTCTTGCAGATACTTATGCCCATTTCCGTATCGGCGCATTCCTGGCAGGTCGGCCTGCGGCAATTGTCGCACTGGAATACCCGCCAGCGTTCCGGGATCATCTTTCCGGCGATGAGAACCGCTATCATACAGGTCACGAGCAGAATGCCAAGGCGGTGGAACGGGAACAGCAGGTACGGCTGGAGTATGTTGCTGATGATGTGTGTCTCCCGGGCCTTTCCTTCATGGAGAGCTATGTTCCAAAGGTCGGACGCACTGAACCCGTCTTCGTATACAGTCCGGCCGATGATCCCCGCCGATATGTGATCCATCCGGTACTTCTCGATACCCAGCTCATTTGCCTTTTTGAGCGCCGAACTGGACTCTGCGAAGAGCATTTTCTTGATGCACGTCTGTCCGATGTTGTGATATGCCAGGGCGTACGTTGAATCGAGCCGGATCGCGTTCTGGTAACCGGCGAGCGCCTTGTCGAAATCGCCCTCGTTGAAATATACGTTACCCAGTGTGAGGAAGGCGGGCGCGTAATTGTCCCGTTTTGAGACGGACCGCAGGAGGTGTATCTTTGCTTCCTCGTAGTTGCCGATCCTGTACATCAGTGTTCCGAGCGCAAAATCCCGTTCGTCCCGGAACTCCTGAACGTCGATACTTTCGATGGCCGAGGTCAGCCGGGCATCCGCTCCCCTCTCGTTGATCAGTGAGAGCCGGTGCGTGACGCTGCCTGGATCGAGAGCGGTTATGCAGGAGTTGAAGCATCCGGCTCCGAATGAGAGTGCGGATATGGCGATTACGAGCGAGAGAATGACTACACGCTCTTCCCTGTTAATGAATGACCACAACGCCACAATGAGGATCGTTACGTAGAGTGCGATCCCGAGCCTCAGAATCAGGAGCGACAGAAGGATCAGCGGGAAGATCCAGCTTTCGGGCGGGAACAGATACCGTTTCGAATAGGATTCCCTGATCCTGTGCTCCAGAAAGGGCCAGTACCTGGCGAGGAGTGCGATCAACGTGATGAGAAGCCCACCGAGCGCCGAGACAATGAGCACGAATGTCACGTTGGCAGCGAGGAGCACCTGGGATCTGAAATTACACGCAGTCCGTTTGATTGCCCCGACCAGGTGGAAGAGAAAATCCGGATGGGCGTGCAAGAGCTCGATGCGCGCGAGGGTGAACAACGGATCGGGATAGTCGCCGGAGAGCTCGGCCGACAGGATGAGTTTCTCCCTTGCCTGT
Source organism: Candidatus Krumholzibacteriota bacterium (assembly GCA_030672805.1). GTDB lineage: Bacteria > Krumholzibacteriota > Krumholzibacteriia > Krumholzibacteriales > Krumholzibacteriaceae > DAOVFR01. The sequence goes on along the minus strand of DAOVFR010000129.1, from coordinate 4,370 downwards.
CTCCAGTCACCCCTGTTGAGCAGTTCATGAGCCTCATGTAAAAGGACCCTGGAAGTGGTCTTAAGAAAAGGGGCGCCTCTTTCGAGATCCCGTTCGGTATAACTTCTAAGTGATTTGTTGCTTATACGATCCGTGGGGCTGGCGCCTGCCGGCGTGCAATATGCAATGATAACCAGAAGAAGCAGCGGGAAACATACAGCTTCCCTGTGTGTAATTCCTTTGAATGGTGTACGTTTCACGTTCCCTCTTCGCACGTGTCGTTCGGTACTGCCTTTTTTGTTCTCCTTTTCCTTGCGATTCGGCAATAATCATGCCGCATGGCACGGCGTATCTATTTGGAAATTCAGCTGATTTGCCTTTTGCCCGGGGAGTGCATGGACGAATCTGTGCCGCTTCCACCGGTGGCCCATCTTTGTCCGGGAGTTCGTGAGCGGTATTGACTTATCCCGTTTCAATCATTTCTGTATTTACATCGTACCGTGCGGATGATAATAGAATATGAAACGACCGTGATAATAATCGGGTGCGAGGGGGTATCATCCATGCAGAATACTGAGATAGTCCAAATCGGACGTTGCGTCGGTGAAGAGGTCCGGATCGGGGGCTGGGTCTATAACACGAGATCGAGCGGTAAGATCTTTTTCCTTATCGTGAGGGACGGTACCGGTCTGATGCAGTGCATTGTGGAGAAATCATCGGTACCTCAAGAGGTGTTCGAGTGTGCCGGCCGGTTGACCCAGGAATCATCGCTCGAGATCACCGGCATCGTCCGCGAGGACAAGAGAGCCCCGGGCGGTTACGAGCTGAGCGTCACCGGGATCACGGTGATCCAGATCGCGGATAAATACCCCATCACGCCGAAGGAACACGGTATGCCGTTCCTGATGGACCATCGTCACCTCTGGCTCCGGAGCTCGAGGCAGCATTCGATCCTGAGGATACGTGCCGGGCTGGTGCGATACATCAGGGAGTTCTTCGACAACAGGGGATTCGTTTGCTGTGACACGCCGATCTTCACGCCGAACGCTTGTGAAGGGACGACTACCCTGTTCGAAACGGATTACTTCGGGGACAGGGCATTTCTGACGCAGAGCGGCCAGCTCTACAACGAGGCGACGGCGGCGGCGTTCAGGAAGGTGTACTGTTTCGGGCCGACCTTCAGGGCGGAGAAGTCAAAGACGCGGCGCCACCTGATCGAATTCTGGATGGTCGAGCCGGAAGTCGCCTTTGCCGATCTCGACGACATCATGCAGCTTGCCGAGGATTTCACCGTCGAGATCGTCGGCCGCACTCTCGAATCGTACCGGGACCTTCTCGTCGATGTCCTCGAAAGGGACGTCTCGATGCTGGAAAGGATCCAGCCCCCGTTCCCGAGGATCTCTTACGACGAGGCGGCCGAGAGGTTGAAGTCGAAGGGTGTCGATTTCGAGTACGGGGGGGATTTCGGCGGCAACGACGAGACGGTTCTTTCCGAGGAGTTTGACCGCCCCTTCTTCGTCCATCGCTTTCCCTCGGCTATCAAGGCTTTTTACATGGAACCGGACCCCGGGAATCCGGACTTGAGTCTCTCCGTGGACATGCTCGCTCCGGAGGGGTACGGGGAGATCATCGGAGGCGGACAGCGCATTCACGACCGCGAGCTGCTCGAACGGCGGCTGGACGAGCACGGCCTCCCGCGCAAAGCATTCGGATGGTACCTCGATCTCCGGCGGTACGGCACCTTCCCGCACGCCGGCTTCGGTCTCGGCGTCGAACGGATGCTGGCATACATCTGCGGCATCAGTCACGTTCGCGAGACGATCCCGTTTCCGAGGCTGCTGAACAGGCTTTCCCCGTAGAAGAACATCAACCTTGATCCGTCAATACAACCGTGACCGCAGGTCCTGTCGCCGGTCATCCCCACCGTGTTTGCTCCCGGCTGCATGCGGGGGGGTTCCAACCCGGATGTGCGCGTAGGGGCCCCCCGCCCGGCGCCACCCGCGGCGATGGTGTTTAAGGATCAAGGTTGGGCGAATTTTTAGTTGTAAAATTTTGGAATCTGTTGTATCATACTTCCCGTTACGAGCGGCTCTATAGGGGATACTTACAAAGTACACTGATCGATGCATCAGACACTGAATTAATGTTTGTGTACTGTGCCATGTAACTTGAAGCGCACCTTTCCCGAGTGCCGGAAGGGGTCTTTCGCGTGGACCGGTAATTGTGAAGCAGAAGGGAGGTAATGAACGGACGGTTGGATCCGTAAGTGTTTACACGGCCCGAATAGGCGGGCCGGAAACCAGGGGGATCGGTATGAGAATACTGAAAGTATTGTTTGTTTTACTGATAAGCGCGTGTGTCGCCGTTCCCGCCCTGTCACAGTGCCCGAAACCGGGAACGTACAACTCGTTCTCGGGTGACGTGGACGAGGGGCGGTCTTCGGAAGCCTGGTGTTCCTTCTCCGGACCCGGTGTGCCGGGGAACATGGAAAACGCCATGTCATGGGATGGGGCCATACTTGGCGGGCAGTGGCACGTCTACGGCATGTACATCGATGAGAACGGGGCGATGGAAACGAGGCGCGTGATCGATGAGAACGGGAACGGGTTCATCGAGTACCAGACAAACTACGACGGGGGCCGCTTCTGGATGACGAAGGATAACGTATGGACGAACGGAGTCGAGGACCTGACCGGTACCGTTTCGTATTTCACCGTAACGACGACCGTGACACTGAGCGGGTGGGAAGTCGTCGGGCAGGTCTCCAATATCTATTTCAACGGCGTTTTCGATAATTGCATGTCCCTTTCGTTTGTTTACCTGCTTGAGTTCGTGATTGCGAACGCGGGCCTCGTCTGGAGAAGCGACTGGCCCGACCCCATGCCGCCGAACTACCCACCCTTCAGCTGTACGGGTGACGGCACCCCCGAGCCGGGTCTCTCCGGGGAGCTGTTTGACGTGTGCGGCATCACACTCAAGATACACATGGAGTTCGGGGTGGAGGAGAGTTCCTGGGGAAAAATCAAGGAGATGTACCGGTAACGAATGGCTTTTATATCTCGATCCTTCACACACCCGCGGGGTAGAGAGGACCGGTTATGCGAGACCGGTCCTCTCCACCGTTGAATTCTTCACACCCGTTCCGTTTCCCCCGTGATCCCCTGTCTTTATTCCATTCGCTAATACCGCTCCACGCGTTCTTTCTCGCTCTTCCGTACGCTCTCACCGCAGGTCCTGTCGCCGGTCATCCCCACCGTGCTCGCTTCCGGCTGCATGTGGGGAGGTTCCAACCCGGATGTGCGCGTAGGGGGCCCCGCCAAGCCGATCTCCGGTGTCCCCTCTCAGCGCCACCCGCGGTGAGCTTTCCCCTTATCATTCAGTGCGGTAATACCGCTGCATGAACTCTTTCCCGTATGCCCTCTCCGCTTCCAAGCGGTTGTGTTCAGGGCACAGCAGCCTGAGATTGCTTGCTTTGTTACCCCCGCCCCTCGAATACGGAACGATATGATCTATCTCCAGATTCCACCTTGATTCGCACCTCGTTCCATTCGGGCTTACAAAGGTGCACCGGCCTCCATCCCTCGTGAACACCTCATCACGCACGGACCGGGGGATTAACCGGGAGTTCTCCGGCACATCACGGTGCCCGTCACGTTCGGCCTGTGTAGTGCAGCGGGGCTTCTCCGTTCCATCCCGGCGCACATCACTCACGGAACTATGATTGGTGCGTGAGTTCTTCGCCTGGGACCGGTTTTCCGTCCTACGCCTATGTTCCGTCCCATCCCCACGTTTCTTTACAGCCCCATGATCCTTCCCGCAGGCCGCCTGCGGCCCGTTCGTGGTCTTCTGAGATTTCTCGGCCTTTGCGGCACGCATCTTTCTTCGCCTCATCCTGGCCTCCGGGCTGTTGCGCTCGATATACTCGTCCATAAGGATCTCGAATATCTTCTCGAATTTCATACCCCTGGGATGTCTCGTGGATAGAAGCTCCCGAACACGGTTCACCTTCTTCATGAAAGTGGGGTCAACACCGAACTGGAGCTTGTACTTCTTCTCCAGTGTCACACGGGAGGGGGTGTTATCAAGATCCCCTGACATGTCAGTGTCACGGCAGGAGTGTTCTCCGGAATCATCAATTCCGGAAGTGCAAGATTTTTTACCGCCGACGTCGGCGGTAAATTTCTTACCACCCCTGACATTCGGGTCGGTGACCTTTTTCATGATATACACGGGATGTACATGGTCCGTGATGCACAGCTCCGGACGATGCCTCGATACGATCATCTTCACGTTCCTGGCTGACTTGTTCCTTATCTCCGTGAGAATGCTCTCTTTGTTCTCCGTGGTAAGTATCTCCGATACGAGCGATACGGTGCTGAGATTCACTTCCG
>DAOVFR010000099.1 GCA_030672805.1 Candidatus Krumholzibacteriota bacterium | reverse complement strand
CAAATCGATTTATAAACCTACCTCCTTTCAAATCACCTTTAACAGCGTTTTTACCTCGACTAGCTCGTCATCGCCAATCACTTTCCTTATTAACGCGACGGCGAAAAGCGGCTCTACCCCGCTCGAACATCCCGCGATGATGCTGATCGTGCCCGTCGGTGCAATGGTGGTTACCGTGGCGTTCCGCATCGTCCCACCGTTGCCGGTGTCGAATATGCTTCCCTTGTAGAAGGGGAAGGCGCCTCGCTCCTCGCTGAGCTTCACGCTGTTCTTGCGCGCCTCGCGCTGTATGAATCCCATCACTTCTTCGGCCACCTCGAGGGCTTCTTCGGAGTCGTACGGTATCTCGAGGGCCACGAGCATGTCGGAAAAACCCATCACACCAAGCCCGATCTTCCGGTTGTTGAGCGTCATCTCGCGGATCTGCTCGAGCGGGTAGCGGTTGACATCTATCACGTCATCGAGAAAACGGACAGCCTTTGCGACCGATTCGCCGAGCTTCGCGAAATCGATCTTGCTTTTCCCGTTCGACCGCTCGACCATGCGGGCAAGATTGATCGAACCGAGGTTGCATGACTCGTATGGAAGGAGCGGCTGCTCACCGCACGGATTCGTGCTCTCGATCTCTCCGATATGGATCGTCGGGTTGGACTCGTTGATCCGGTCGAGAAAAACGATGCCCGGTTCGCCGTTCTTCCAGGCAAGCTCGACGATCATGTCGAAGACCTTGCGCGCCGAGAGGCGGTCGACGACGTTGCCGCCGTGCGGGTTGACGAGTTCGTACTCTCCATCCTTCTTGACGGCGCGCATGAACTCTTCCGTGATCCCGACCGACAGGTTGAAGTTGTTGAGTTTCTTGTTATCCTTTTTTGCCGTTATGAAGTCGAGTATATCGGGATGGTCGACACGGAGGATTGCCATGTTCGCACCGCGCCTCGTGCCTCCCTGCTTGACCGTCTCGGTTGCCGCATCGAAGACCGTCATGAACGAGATCGGACCGCTCGAGATCCCCTTCGTCGTTTTAACGACGTCGTTTTTCGGACGGATCCGTGAAAAGGAGAATCCCGTCCCGCCCCCGCTCTTGTGAATCATCGCCGTGTTCTTGATCGTCTCGAAGATGCTGTGCATCGAATCCTCGATCGGGAGCACGAAGCAGGCCGAAAGCTGCTGGAGCTCGGCGCCGGCGTTCATGAGTGTCGGCGAGTTGGGAAGAAAATCGAGAGAGACCATCATATCGTAGTATTCTTTTTCCCAGTGCTTGCAGTTCGCGCTGGGTCCGTACCTTTGTTCAGCCGATGCCACGTTGGCAGCAACTCGCCGGAACATCTCATCGGGTGTCTCCGTGGGATGCCCTTCGATATCCTTGCGCAGGTATCGTTTCTCCAGTACCCGCAGGGCATTTTCGCTCAGCCGAGGTTTTTTACGAGTTGTTGCCATGCTAAACCCCCATCCTATAAAGAGTTATGCGAATATGGCGAAAAATCAATCGCGGTAACAGTTCCAACATCTTGTGGCGACGTTGAATATTACACACGAGATATTGTGTGTCAACAGGAAATTTGAAAAAAAATCTCACAGCTGACAATGGGCGTTTACAGTATCATCTACCCCCTCTATTTATAATAATAGCAAATAATTACGAGATTTCCAGCCTTGATTTGCTGTGTTTTCCATAATTGAGGTCGCGGGGCAGAAAAGGCGTTGGTTGATTTTGTTTGAAACAAACGGCGCGCTGCCCTTTATTATAGAAAAGAGTACTTCATGACCTTGCAGACCGGAGTGAATGATGAAACGTTTTCTTCCTTTCTTTGCCGCGGCTCTTATCTGCCTTCCCGCTGCGGCCGGTGCACAGGTATTCGGCAGCTTCACCTCGGCCGCGATCGCGAGCGAAGGCGAAGGCGGCATTTTCGTCATGTCCGGAAGCAACACCTTCCGGGCCGGCGTGATGAGCAGGTATCTCATCACGAGGCGGACGGACGTCGGCATTCAGCTTGGCCTCGACCAGCGGTGCGAGAAGAACACGTACGGCGGCAGTCTCGATCTAAAGCTTTACATCATCGGTTCCGAGTCGACGATCCCTCTCGATCTCTCCGTTACCGGTTCGGTTGCGCATCTCCGCTCGGACAGTTACGCGCGAAACATCTTCGGCATCGGGTTTATCGTGAGCGGGCTGCTTCGCTCGTCAGGTGAGCTCCGATTCGAGCCGTACGCCTCGATCAATCTCATGAACACGCACTTCGGAAAACGTCCTCTCTGCGGCACGGCGCCCAGGAAGTGCTGGCCGTGCAGGGAGGACGATTGGAACACCGACACCGACACGGTCCTCAGGGCCGGCTTCAAGCTTCCCGTAACGAACGACATGCAGCTCCTGGCTGAAGTCGAGCTCAACGACGACACGGCTTTCGGCGCCGCACTGAATATAATCTTTTAGATGAGTGTTTCAGCCGGCCGGCTTGCCTGCTAGTCCCTTCGGGCGACAATCAGGGTGATATTATCCTGCCCGCCCTCTTCCTTTGCACGCTCGATCAGCATCGCACATGCATCCTTCGGCGAATTGCCCGAGACGATCGTCGCGATCTCCTTCTCTGTCAGCATGGAGAAGAGGCCGTCCGAGCAAAGCAGTATCGTCTCGCCCTCCCGAAACGGGATATCCCGCTGAATGTCGATCTCCACATCCTCGCGAAGCCCCATCGCCCTTGTAATGACGTTTCGTCTCGGATGGTTTCTCGCCTCGTCATTGCTGATCATCCCCTTGCGCACCAACTCGCCGACGACGCTGTGATCCTTCGTGAGCTGCGTGAACTTTCCGCCACTGACCTTGTAGGCGCGGGAATCGCCTACATGCATGAGGTGCACATGGTCGGGAAACAGCACGGCAGCGGTGCAGGTCGTTCCGGCCAGACCGTTCTTCCCCTCCCCGACCTCCATGAATACCTGGCGGTTCGCCTCCCTGAAGGCGCGCGCAAAGACCTCGACCGTTTCCCCGTCGCCGCTATCGTAATATTCCGCTCCCAGCACCTCGACAGCGAGGCGGCTCGCCTCGGCGCCGGAAAAGTGTCCCCCCATACCGTCGGTGACGACGATCAGGACTCCACGTCTGGTGACAAGCTCTTCGGTCTCCGGATCGAAGATTCCGAAATAATCCTCGTTCCGTTCGCGGACCGATCCCCTGTCGCTCACAGCGACGATTTTAAACGGTTTGTGCCTGTCCGTATCTTCCATCGATCGTCCGTTCCCTTTACCCGAGCGGGTACACACCTAAGTCATCGACCATTCGCTCGAAAGGTTAAGACACCTTAACATGTCTCCCGCCGAGCAGTATCCCCTGACGCCCGTATACTCGGCGACCGTATCAGGAATCTCATCCGGGGAAACCTTCCTGAAACCGAACCGGTCGAAAAATGCAGCTTCTCCGGGTATATACGCATACATCCGCTTGCACCTTCCCGCGAAGTACTGGAGCGCGTGGTTGACGAGTGCGCTCCCGATCCCTTTTCCCCGAAGACCGTTTTTCACGATGATAAAGTGCAGTAGGCAGTTCTCGCCGATCTCGGACGCACAGGCCACGCCTGTGATCCTTCCCTCCGAATCGAACCGTGCAAAGAGCTCGCCGCCCTGCACCCACCTCATCGGCAGCCCCGTGCCGCGCAGCAGGTCGAGCATCTCCATCTCTATGCTCGGATTGAGTTCCGTTATCGTGAATACCTGTTCTTCCATGCCATCCCATTCTATCCAACCCATGCCGGAAGGCTGGACAGGGTAATACCGAAGACGGGCAATACAAGAAGATATATTATAATTGTTACAAGCGCCACCCCGATGCAGTTGAGCACTATACCTGCGCGAACCATACCCGTCATCGAGACCACGCCGCTCGAGAAGACGATCGCGTTCGGCGGCGTCGCCACCGGAAGCATGAAGGCGCATGACGCCGAGATCGTGGCCGGCACCATCAGAATGAACGGATGGAGCCCGAGTCCGACAGCCGTGGCGGCGAGAACCGGGAGAAAGATATTCGCAATCGCCGTATTCGACGTGATCTCGGTCAGGAACGTAACAAGCAGCGCGGTGAGCAGCACGAGCAGAATGACATGTGCTCCGGACAGGCTGCCCATGATTCCGGCGATCACCTCTGCAAGCCCGCTCTGCGAGAACCCCTTTCCCAGGGCGATACCGCCGCCGAACAGGATCAGGATCCCCCATGGAATCTCACGGGCCGACCTCCAGTTGAGGACAAAGACCCCTTTGCGAAGATCAACGGGCAGCATGAAGAGTGCGATCGCCGCTGCTATGGCGATGGTCGAGTCGTGAATGTACCCACCGAGAGACATCGCCGAGGCCCAGCCTTTAAGCGTCAGGGAACCGATCGAGATATCGGCCCTCGTGATCCATGCCGCAACGGTGAGGAGAAAAACGGCGAGCGTCATCTTCTCACCCCTGCCGAGATGCCCCATGGAATCACGCTCCTTCGCGATCGCCTCCGCGCAGTCGCCGATCCCGGCATGCGCCCCCCTGAACACGAGGCGCGTGAGCACCAGCCACGTGATCGGCACGAACACGACTACAAGGGGAAGCCCGACCATCATCCATCTGACGAAGCTGATCTCGCCGGCCTGGGGAAACAGGGACTTCACCTGGCAGGCAAAGATGATATTGGGGGGTGTCCCGATGAGCGTCCCGATACCCCCGATGTTGGCCGCATAGGCTATGGCCAGCATGAGCGCCATCTTGAAACTTGCATGAGTCCCGGCCTCCGGTCCCGCACCCCCCTCTATCGTGATCAGAACGGCAAGCGCGATAGGAAGCATCATCATCGTAGTAGCAGTATTCGAGATCCACATCGAGAGGAAAGCCGTAGCTACCATGAAGCCGAGAATGATCCGGTCGCCCTCGAGACCGACGATCCGTACGATAAAGATCGCAATCCTCCTGTGCAGGTTCCACCGCTGCATCGCAATGGCTATGAAAAACCCTCCCATGAAAAGTAAAATCTCCGGCGAGGCGTACGCGGGCGCGACCTCGAGCGCCGGCACAACCTTCATCAGCGGAAAAGCAACGAGTGGGACCAGCGCAGTTGCGGCGAGCGGTATACTTTCACATATCCACCAGGTGGCCATAAGAGCAGCAGTGGCGGCGACCCTGCGCTGCTGGGGCTGGAGAATCGAGTCGGGCAGGAGTAGAAACGCGATGAACAGGGCGGGACCAAGCACCAGGCCGCACCGGTGCCGCCCGATATACGGCTTGTCGATCTCGTGCTCCGGACCGCCGACGCGGCCGGGAAAGATGTTATCGTCCTTTTTCGTCATTATGGAAACCGCACCGCTGGTACGCTGAAGGAATCCTTGTCGAAACGTGGAAACGGTGCTACATTACTTCGAGAGATTACGGAGAATCACCCGTAACGTCAATAAATATCAACCTTCACCATCAACAGGACCGGGACAGCGAACAATGAATCACCGGTTTCCGATACATGGAGCGGCGGGAGTTGTTATCATCGCAGGAGCGGAAATTCTCCTTTTCAGGGGTAACTCGTTCGCCGGCATGTACTTTACACCCCTCGTCTGGACGGGCTACATTCTGCTCATCGATGCCGTGATCGCCTTCATCAAGGGTGAGTCCCCGCTCACCACCCGCCGGAAAGAGTTTTTCATCTCGCTGCCGCTGTCGATCATATGCTGGTACATCTTCGAGGGCGTCAACCTGCTGCTCGGGAACTGGGAGTACATAAATCTCCCCGGCAGCACACCGGCGCGGTGGATCGGATACGCGTGGTCATACGCGACGATCTTCCCCGTCATCTTCGTGACCGCCGAGCTGATCGAGGCGCTCACCGGCGGACGCTTCGCGAACCGGAAACCCGTCGATTTCGGCCGGACCGCGGAACGGACGTTCTTTGTAACCGGCTTCCTGCTCTTCATTGTCATGCTGGTCCTGCCGTCATGGTACCTCTGCCCTCTGCCCTGGATCAGCATCCTGCTCTGGTTCGAGGGTATGAACGACCGTCTCAGGATCGGTTCGTTCGGGGAAATGTTCCGTGCCGGAGATTACGGCCTCTTCGTCTCGCTGCTGGTATCGGGACTTATCTGCGGTCTCCTGTGGGAGTTCTGGAACTTCTGGGCCGTCACGAAGTGGGTATACCATGTCCCGTACCTGCCGAACGTCAAACTCTTCGAAATGCCGGTGCTCGGGTTCCTCGGATTCATCCCCTTCGCCGTCGAATGTTACCTGATGTACCGGTTCACCAGATTCTGCGCACCCTTCGACCGTACCGTCGACGTGCTCGGAAGAAACTGGAACACCGCAACACCGGGAGGAACGCATTGAACGGTATCGAAAAGCTCCGGGAATTGCTTGCAGGCGTCAAGGCTGTCATATTCGACTTCGACAACATCATCGTCGACTCGGAACCGTACCACTACGAAGCATACCGGGAGGTATTCGAAAAGTATGGACATACGATCGACCGGGAGGATTACTGGGTTGAGTGGACGTCGAAGGGCGGCGGCGCCGCGAAGGAGATCAGGCGATTCAACCTCGGCATCGACACGGATGAGATCGTCGCCCTCAAAAACCCGATCTACTCGTCATTCTGCGGGTCGGGCGACATCAGGGTTTTCCCCGAAGCCTTCGGAATCGTCAAGACCCTCAGGGAGGCCGGCTACACGCTGGCAATCGCTTCCGGATCTTACGAACACGATATCAGGGCGATTCTTGCGGCAAACGGCATCGAGGAGCTTTTCAGCACCATAGTCGGCAAGTGCGGCGTCTCCAACTTCAAGCCGCATCCGGAAACTTACGTGAAAGCACTCAAACAGCTGGGCCTCGAAAGTTCGGAATGCATTGCGATCGAGGATGCGGAGAAGGGCATCAGGAGCGCGCTTGGCGCGGAGCTCAGGGCTATCTGCATCGAGACGGAGGTCACACGCGGGTTCGATATCGAAGGAGCGGACCTCTACGTGTCAGGTCTGGCGGAGTTTTCCCGGCTCCTCTCGGAGATGTTTCCGCCGGACGGGTCCGATGGGGGATCGTGACTGAAGGCCGGTACCGGTGCTAGACCGTGACCGTATCCTTTTCCGGTTCCACGTCGAAGAAGGGATCGAACTCCTCGATCAGCTCTACATAGACACTCCGTATCCCGCGGCGGCACTCCTCGCACCGCATCACGACCTCCTCGAGGGCTGGATTGCCGTGGACCATCTTCATAAGAAGCCCCAGGTCTTGCCTGAGCTTATCGACCGGATCGGAGAGTTTCTCGTACAGTTCCATCGAGAATTCCTTTCCGATCTTTTCCTCGACACGCTCGACGTCACCGCGCTTCGTGTCCCGTTTCGAGATGTGCAGGTTGATCCTCGCAAGCAGCTCCTTGAAATCGAACGGCTTGGTCATATAGTCGTCGGGATCGAAACCCATCCCTTTCACCTTGTCCTCGGTCGCCCCCCGGGCTGTAAGGAAGATAATCGGGATGTTGCGCGTCCTGTTCAGGCTTTTGATCCGCTTGCATACCTCGAAGCCGTCCATCACCGGCATCATGACGTCAAGAATGAGACAGTCGGGCTGTTTCTCCCGGATCATCTCGAGAGCAATCTTGCCGTTCTCGGCCCATCTCACGTTGAAGCCGCTGTTCTCCAGCTCGAAACGGATGATGCGAGCCACGTCCTTGTCGTCCTCGGCGACAAGTATGTTAAACTTCTCCGGCTTAAAGTCGAATTTGAAAACGTCTTCCATTGTTGCCAACCTCCCACGCACGGTACAAGCCGTGCTATTCCATAAATCGGCCGCTGCGGCACGGAACTTAACAGTTTTTTAGCGGAATTCGTTCGTGGAAGACAGGCACTATTCGAATTTCTTCTTTATCGCTCCCCAGGAAGTCTCCTCGACGGCGATCTGACAATCGGTGAGGATCGTATCGGCCGAGGAACACTCCGCAAAGGAGTTGTTCGGCACATCTCCACCGGGCAGGCCCGACAGGGAAAAGGCCTTGTAGTAGAGAAGCATGTAATTTGGGGCCTCCGTGTGGAAGAAGTACTGATGCTCCCCGGGAGAGCTTGCTATATCGACAACCACCGTACCATCCTCGTAGCCGGTGGGATAACGGTCCGTTCTGTAAAGTATCATGGTCCGGTCGCCGCTTCCGGCGGTCCAGGTAAGTCTGACGAAGCACCCGTGAACGAGCTCCGCGTCGAAGTCCAGCACGGGCGCGTTCGGCTCCTCGCAGAGCGGCTCCTGGCAGTTGTAGAGGTACGCCTGGCCGGCATACCCGCCGTGCCGCGGCGAAAAGACGTAATGTTCATT
>DAOVFR010000155.1 GCA_030672805.1 Candidatus Krumholzibacteriota bacterium | reverse complement strand
CGCCGCCGGCAATGGTCGTTCGATAGAGGATGTTAAGAAAGTATTCGCGGAAGGAAGCGAGCATCTCATCAACCTGAAGAGAATGCTGCGCGAAAGGAAGATATTCGAGGTTATTCTGGGAAGTGACGAAGAAGCGTAACGGTCGCTTATACAGGAGAGGACGTCATGGGAGATACGATAAGATCGGCATACATACCCATTCCTTACGTGATCGAGACGAAAGGGCGTGAGGAGCGGGCGTACGATATCTATTCGAGACTGCTCAAGGACCGGATCATTTTCATCGGTACGACCATAGAGGATACGCTTGCCAACTCGGTCATCGCCCAGATGCTCTTTCTGGAGGCGGAGGATCCCGAGCGCGATATATCGATGTATATCAATAGCCCGGGTGGCGTCGTCTCGTCGGGTCTCGCGATCTACGACACGATGCAGATCATCGCGTGCAACGTATCGACTATATGCATGGGTCAGGCTGCCAGCATGGCGGCGCTCCTGCTCGCCTCCGGTACGGCGGGCAAGCGCCTGGCGCTGCCTCATGCCCGCGTCATGATACACCAGCCGTCGGGGGGTTCGCAGGGGCAGGCGAGCACACTCGAGATCTACACGAATGAGATCCTCAAGCTCAGGGAGAAGCTCAACCAGATCTTTGCCAAGCATACAAAGCAGACCCTCAAGAGGATATCGAAGGATACAGACCGCGACCACTTCATGTCGGCCGATGAGGCGAAGGATTACGGGATCATCGACAATATCCTGACATCGAAGGGAGAGGCGAGAAAATAACGAAAAGAAAATAACGAAAAATTATGATTTTTGCAGGTAAAGATAGTATAATTATATAGATTCTCGATAAAGGGGGCGCACGGCGATATGAAGAAAAAAGCACAGTCGCCACGGGCGATCAAGTGTTCGTTCTGCGGAAGGGGACAGGATGAGGTAGCCAAGCTTGTCTCGGGCCCGTCCGTGTACATCTGCAACGAGTGCATACGCCTCTGTAACGACATACTCGAGGAGGAGATGGCCGGGACGATGCTCTACGACATGGAGCATTTCCCGAAGCCGAAGGAGATAAAGTCGAACCTCGACAACTATGTCATCGGTCAGGAAAATGCCAAGATAACGCTGGCGGTTGCCGTTTACAATCACTACAAGCGGATCAGGCACGAGCGCAGCGCTGACGACGTCGAGATCGAGAAGAGCAACATTCTCCTTATAGGGCCGACCGGCGTCGGAAAGACCCTTCTCGCGCAGACGCTGGCCAGGTTCCTCAAGGTGCCATTCGCCATCGCCGATGCGACGAGCCTGACCGAGGCCGGCTACGTCGGTGAGGACGTGGAGAACATACTGGTGCGGCTCCTGCAGAGCGCCGATTATAACCTGCCCGCCACCGAGCGTGGAATCATCTATATCGACGAGATCGACAAGATCGCCCGCAAGAGCGAGAATCCCTCCATCACGAGGGATGTCTCGGGTGAAGGTGTTCAGCAGGCACTGCTCAAGATCCTCGAAGGAACCATTGCCAATGTACCCCCGCAGGGCGGCAGGAAGCACCCGCAGCAGAAGTTCATCGAGGTCGACACGAGGAATATCCTCTTTGTCTGCGGCGGCGCCTTCCAGGGGCTCGAAGAGATAGTTGAACGGCGTATCGGCCACAAGGTGGTTGGTTTCGGCACCGACCGCGGGCCGAATTTCAAGAAGGAGCTGAACGAGCTGCTCAATCGAGTACAGCCGGAGGATCTTATCAAGTACGGTCTGATTCCCGAGCTCGTCGGGCGGCTGCCGATCGTCGCGCCGCTCCACGACCTCGAAGTGAACGCGCTGATCGATATAATGCTCAAGCCGAAGAACGCGCTGGTCAAGCAGTACAAGAAGCTCTTCGAGATGGAAGATGCCGAGCTCGAATTCACACCAGGCGCACTGCAAGCCATCGCGAAGCTTGCGAAGGAGCGCAAGACCGGTGCGAGAGGGCTGCGGGCCATTCTCGAGGAAACGGTTCTCCACATCATGTACGAGATACCGTCACGGCCCAACGTGCGGAAGATCCTCATCAATGAGGAAACGATAATAAACAGGGACGAACCCAGGATTATTCTCGAAAACGAAAAGAGACAGAGGGCCCAGTAGAGCCGGATGAAATGTTCATCGGAAAACACGGTGGAGGGACATGGGAATGCTGCATGAAGACATGGATGAACCGGATTTCGCGTATCCGCTCGTGCCATTGAGGGACGTTGTCATCTTTCCGTCGATGACGACGGGGATCCTGGTGGGACGCCAGCCGTCGGTTAACGCCGTCGAGCGCTCTATCGAGACCGACAAGATTCTTCTCGTGGTAACCCAGAGAGACCCGGCAGTTGACGATCCCACGTCCGAGAACCTTTACAGGGTCGGCACGTTGGCCAAGATCGGCCTTTTCCTGCGCCTGCCCGATGGGACGATAAAGATCGTGCTCGAGGGGGAGACGCGGGTGCTCATTCAAGAGTATATCGAGATGGATAATTTCCTGGCGGCGCGCGTGCAGCCCCTCGAGACGATCGACCGGAACACACGGGAGACCGAGGCCCTGTCAAGACGGGTTGAATCGTTCTTCAATGACTACGTGAGGATGAACCATCGTGTTCCGAACGAGGTTCTCATCTCGCTTCAATCAATCGAGGACAGGTCGAGTCTTGCGGATACGGTCGCCGCTCACCTGATCATCCGCAACGAAGTGAAACAGGAGCTTCTCGAGACACTGGATCTCGAGGAGCGGCTGATAATGCTGAGCCGCATCCTCGACGAGGAACTGCAGATACTGAAAGTCGAGAAGGATCTGGACGAGAAGGTATCGAACCAGGTTCAGAAGAGCCAGCGGGAGATATTCCTCCACGAGAAGATTAAAGCTATCAAACGGGAGCTCGGCCAGTCGGACGAGTTCGATGAGTATCGCGAAATGAGGCGTAAGATCCGGAAGGCCCGGATGAGCAAGGAGGCTAAAAAGGTCGTCTACCGCGAGCTCGAGCGTCTGCGAATGATGTCTCCCATGGCGCCGGAGGCGACCGTCGTCAGGAATTACATCGACACCCTCACCTCCCTTCCATGGTATAAGAGGACGAAGGACAACCTGGATATCGAGCAGGTGATGAAGAAGCTCGATGCCGATCACTATGGTCTGGAGAAGGTCAAGGAGCGGGTTCTCGAGTTCCTCTCCGTCGTAAAGCTCACCGGCAACCTGAAAGGACCGATTATCTGTTTCGTCGGTCCTCCGGGTGTGGGGAAGACGTCGCTGGGGCGTTCGATCGCCGATGCGATAGGTAGAAAATTTGTCAGGGTCTCACTCGGCGGCACGCGGGACGAGGCCGAGATCAGGGGGCACCGGCGCACATACATCGGCTCGATCCCCGGCAGGATCATCCAGATGCTCCGCAAGGCGGGAACGAGGAATCCGGTCTTCCTGCTCGACGAAATCGACAAGCTGAGCTCCGATTTCCGTGGGGACCCCGCATCGGCGCTCCTCGAGGTCCTCGACCCGGAACAGAACAAGCATTTCAGCGATAACTATCTCGAGGTTGACTTCGACGTGAGCGAAGTGATGTTCATCACGACGGCAAACGTAATCTACACGATACCGCCGGCGCTCAAGGACCGTATGGAAATCATCAGGCTCCCCGGCTACCTGCTCCACGAGAAGATCGCGATCGCACAGAGGTTTCTCCTGCCGAAGCAGATGAAACAGCACGGTTTCGACCCTGACAAGTTCAAGATCTCCACGGCGACGCTGACAGAGATGATCCAGCGCTACACGCGGGAATCCGGTGTAAGAAACCTCGAACGCGAGATCGCGTCGATCTGCCGCAAGGTGGCCAAAAAGCTTGCGATGAGCACAAAGAAGGACCATGTGGTCAGGATCACGAAGAAGAACCTTTCGATATATCTCGGCGTCCCGAAATTCTCCGAGAGCGAGATCGACGAGCCACAGTCCACGGGCATGGCGACTGGTCTGGCCTGGACCGAGGCGGGAGGGGAGATCCTGAACATAGAGGTCACGCTCATGCCTGGAAAGGGTGAATTGATCCTGACGGGACAGCTCGGCGACGTGATGCAGGAGTCGGCAAAGATCGCATTGAGCTACGCGAGGAACAAGTGCATGCTTCTGCCGCTGCCGAACGATTTCCTCTCGACGATCGACATACACGTGCACGTGCCCGAGGGGGCGATACCGAAGGACGGGCCGAGTGCCGGTGTGGCCATTTCCACGGCGCTGATCTCGGCACTGTTCGATATTCCCGTGCGGCGGGACGTGGCGATGACCGGTGAGGTGACGCTGCGTGGCAAGATCCTGCCGATAGGGGGCATAAATGAGAAGTCGGTGGCGGCTCTGCGCGCAGGCGTCAGGAAGCTTCTCCTGCCGAGGGGGAACGAGAAGAATATAAAGGAGCTTCCCGAAGAGGTCAGGAAGAATTTGAAGATCGTCATCGTAGGTTCCATGGATGAGGTTCTTGTACACGTCCTGACGAAGAAACTCGACTGGGGCGTCGAACGGCGCCGCAGGGTCGGCGGCTTTTTCGGAGAAGGTGTGCAGAAACCTGCTAACTGAGTCATTTCCATATTTTGAAAATTCAAAGCCTGAAACTTGCACGAACGGTCCTCGACATGTCGAGGTTTCCAAGCGCGCCGTGGGTAGAGGTGGCGGTCTCCGGCAGGTCGAATGTCGGCAAATCGTCGCTGCTCAACACGCTTTTCGGCAGAAAGAATTTCGCCCGAATAAGCAAGGATCCGGGAAAGACGAGGACGGTGAACTTCTTCCTCGTGAACGACCGCTTTTACCTGGTCGATCTGCCCGGATACGGGTACGCGAAGATATCAGCCGGGATGAGGCGGAAGTGGAAGAAACTGATCTACGACTATATCGAAACGAGGCAGATGCTCGGCGGCGTCATCCTGCTGATCGATTCGAGACATGATCCGATGAAGGAAGACCTGAGGATGCTTCAGCACCTCGTCGACAGCGGCAAAACGTTCCTCGTCGTCTTCACGAAGGCGGACAAGATCGGAAGGTCCGCGCGCTCGCACGTGATGAGAGAATTCAGATCGCATTTCGAAGGGTTTACGGTGGGTCTTTACGTGGGAGCGGGCGGGGGAAGCGGAAAGACCGATAAGGCGGCTCCCGATATTCCGGCCGCATTCTTCTCGGCAAGAACGGGCGAAGGGCGTAACGCACTCTGGAGCTGGATCGAGGGGCTGGTCTAATAACCCGAAGGGCAGAGTTCCACGGGCATGCCCGTGGGTATCTACGGAAATGGATGAGATGGGGCAGTTACAGCGCAGGATCGTCATCAGTCCCGGGCCGGTGCATGTTCATACGTCGAGATGGCAGGGGGTCCCGAATCTCCACCACAGGTCCGATGCATTCAGGGAGATTGTACTCGAAACGGAGCTGATGATCCGGGAGTGGCTGAACAGCGATTCGCCCGTCTACCTGGTCACCTCGTCGGGGACGGGCGCGATGGAGGCGGCCGTTGCGAACGTCACGAGGCCGGATTCGCATGTCTGTGTCGTCTCCGGCGGCAAGTTTGGTGACCGATGGGCGGAGATCGCGGACCGTTTCGGATGCAGCGTCGATGTACTGAGGTTTGCCGATGGAGAGGCGGTGGACGTGGACCGCGTGCTGGACCAGATCGCCAGGCTGGCGCCGGAGTTTCTCGCCATCACGCACGTCGAATCGGCAACGGGCTCGCTGCTGCCCGTGGGAGAGCTCGTAAGTGCTCTGCCGGAGCCGCGGCCGGTAGTGATCCTCGATGCCATAGCATCGATCGGCGTCGAAGAGATCGATATGGACGACTGGGAGATCGATGTCGTTGTCGGCGCCTGCCAGAAGGCGTTCGCCGCGCCGGCGGGATTGAGTTTTATCAGCCTGGGCGAACGCGCACGGAAGCTCGCCAGTTCCTGCCGGCGGGAACTGTACTACTTCTCACTGAAACGGTTCGAGGAGGGCCGGAAGAGTGGTGATACTCCCTACACACCGGCAATCCACTCGATACTGCTCCTGCGCGATTCCCTGCGAAGAATCCAGGAGATAGGTCTCGAGGATGTGATGGAGAGGCACCGGGAGTCGTCCGGGGCCTTTTACAAGGCTGCGGGGCATCTCGGACTCGATGTTTTCCCGGCACGTCCATCGTCGGCCGTACAGGCCCTCATTCTTCCCGACGAGTGCCAGGGTGAGGATTTTGTCGAAGAACTGGCTGAAAATAAAGGGGTTATACTGGCCGGGGGGCAGGGTGAACTCGAGGGCA
>DAOVFR010000120.1 GCA_030672805.1 Candidatus Krumholzibacteriota bacterium | reverse complement strand
CCAACCAAGCAGGTCCCTGCTGCAGCGGATCAGTGGCAGTTCGTCGACCTCGAGGGTGATCGTCGAGTGGATCTTGAGCGACGGCCTGCGGCGCTCGAAGTAATCGATCGTTTCCTCGATAATCGGCACGAGCTCCTGCAGCTCGAGCCTGGGCAGCGATCCGATCTTGCTGAACCGGGCCGAAATCCTGCCGAGACGCTCCACGTCCTCGGCAGCCTCATCGATCGCACCGGTGAGCTTTTCCGTGGCCCCGGACCGGTCGATTTCTTCGCGCATCAAGGATATCCATCCCATGATCGAGGAAAGGGGCGTGCCGAGCTGGTGCGCCGCTTCCTTTGCCATACCGACCCAAATCGAGCGCTGCTCGCTGATCGTTAGCATCCTGAAACCGAGGAATCCGAAGAGCAGATAGATGAAGAAAACGGCAAGCTGGATGTACGGCGCAGCGGCAAGCTCGCTGGCGAGCTCGGACGGTCCGTAATGGATCACGAACGAAGCCTCCTCCGTCTCGATCGTTATCGGCTCGTTGACCCGATCGAAGTTGCGGGCAGTTTCCAGCACCCTGCCAAGAACGGGATCGCTCGGCTCGTCCGGATCGAAATCAACAAGCCTGCGCAGTTCATCGATATCCTCAACACCGATCCTGTTCCAGAACATCGGCCGTCCGTTCGAGTCGGTTATGACGAACGGGAGATTGATCGAATGCCTCACGTCCCGTATGAATTCCTGCCGTTCGAGGTCCTGCACGTCGCGGAGCTCGATGGCGAGGAACATCGAGAAGAGACGGGTCGTGCTCTCCGCCTGCACGTGCATCCTCCGTACAAGGATGTGGTTGTAGTAGAGAGCGAGCGTCACGAGAACAACGCTGCCGGCAATGACGTAGACCTTGAGAAGAAAGGGGAGATTTCGCGGGGCTCTCATCGCGTATTCATTCCTCGAGATACTCCATGCCGCCCATGTATGGCACGAGGGCCTTGGGAATCCGCACTTTACCGGTAGGAGTCAGGTTAAGCTCCAGGATCGTTGCGATCACCCTCGGCAAGGCAAGCCCGGACCCGTTCAGCGTATGGACGAACTCGGGCTTCTGCGACCTGGCCCGTCGGAACCGTATGTTCGCCCTCCTTGCCTGGAAATCCTCGAAGTTGCTGCAGGAAGAAACCTCCAGCCACCGCTGCAAACCGGGAGCGAACGTCTCGATGTCGTAACACTTCGCCGCGCTGAAACTCAAATCCATGCTGCAGAGTTCGATCACCCTGTACGGTATCTCGAGCACCTGGAGGACTTCGCATGCGTCATCCAGCAGCGACTCGAGTTCGTCGTACGAAAGTTCCGGCTGTGTGAACTTGACCATCTCGACCTTGTCAAACTGGTGTACACGGATCAGTCCCTTCGTTTCCTGCCCGTAGCTTCCCGCCTCCCTGCGGAAGCAGGGGCTGAACGCGGTGTACCTGACCGTCAGCCGGTCGCCGTCGAGGATTTCTCCCCGGTGGATATTGGTCACCGGCACCTCGGCCGTCGGGATCAGGAACAGGCCGTCTCTCTCGCAGTGGTACATGTCCTCCTCGAGCTTGGGGAGCTGGCCCGTGCCGATCATGCAGTCGCGTGTCACCAAATACGGCACGGAGAGTTCCTCGTACCCCTGGCGCCGGTGGATATCGAGCATCAGGTTGATCAGCGCCCTCGACAGGAGTGCACCGTCGCCGCGGAGAACGATGAACCCGCTCCCGCCGAGCGTGCTTCCCGCTGCGAGATCGAGAACGCCAAGCTTCTCGCCGATCTCCCAGTGCGGCATGGGGCTGCAGGGCTGCTCATCAATCTCGCCCCACCTCCGGACCTCGACGTTGTGGTCGGGACAGGTACCGTACGGGACGGAATCGTGTGGAATATTCGGGATCACCAGTGCGAGTTCGTCCAATTGCGCGGAGATCGTCTTTATCTCTGCATCGATTTCCTTGATACTGACCGATGTCTGCTTCATCGCGGTGAGGATCTCCGTCGCGTCCTTTTTCTCCTTTTTCAGGCGGGATATCTCGTTGGAAACGACGTTTCTCTCGTGCTTGAGCCGTTCCGACTCCGTGATCAGCGACCTGAGCCGCTCGTCGAGTTCGAGAAAGCCGTCGAGATCAAACTCCACGCCTTTCTTCCGGATCCCTTCCCGGACGCGCTCCGGGTCCTTCCTGATGACTTTCCTGTCGAGCATCAGGCCTACTCGACCTCCCGGGATCGCTTGAACGTCTCGATGATCTGCTCCCCACCCGCGGAGAGGATCTCCCCGGCAAGTGCTTTAACCGTCTTCTCCTCGCCGCCCACCTTACCTTCCATCGCACCGCTGAACTTCTCGCACCCGTCCGGCGAGACGATCACCGCCTCCAGCCTGTGCCCACTCTCATTGACGCTCCCCAACACCCCGACCGGACCCCTGCCGTCCTTCGCGACCTCCCTCAGAAACATCCTCTCCATCTCTATTTCCAATTCACTCGCGGGATCGTTGACCGACCGGCATGCGGCATGCACCGCCCTGTCATATTTCCTGACGATCAGACCGAGAGCCCCCTGTCCGGCAACGGGCGTGCAGATCGACGATGTGAAAACCTCGGCCACCGTATCCTGCCTGCCCAGAGCCTCGACATCGGCCGCCGCCTGCACGAAACCTTCTATCTTTCCGTTCTTCATCAGGCGGTAGAGTTCCTCGAACTCACCATCCACCGTGGCAAGCACGAGGTCCGGCCGGTAATAGAGAAGCTGGCCCATGCTCACGATATCGACCACGGCAAGATTCGCGCTTTCCGGCTGATCGTCGAGTATGCATTCCCCGTTCGAGATCAGAACGTCGAACGGATTCGCTCGCGCCGGCACCGCTGCAAGCTCGAGCTTCGGCTGCGGCTTGAAAGGCATTTCCCGGATGTCCATGATAGCGATGTCGATCTCTTTCCTGAGCAGCATCTGGAACAGATGGAATGCGCTCATTGCCGCATCGCTCCTCTTCGTCATTACCTGCTTGGCGCGTTCCCCCTTACCGTACGGCGTGAAACCTTGCTTCGGATTGGCCTCGCGAAGCAGATCAACGGCCCTGGAGAGTCTCGCCGCCGAGGCCGGTTCGCTCCTGCCGTGAAAGATAAGGTTTCTCCTGGTACTCAAACCACGACTCCTGGGTTTTTACGAGAATTGGCCGATGACTCCACGAAACGCTATCATACAGAGATGAAAAAGGCAATTGTTAACGTTGATATTATTCTCCGCGCGGTACCATCCGTGAAGTGCTGATCCCGCAACAGCTCAGTATCTCCTCCGCCTTCTCACGTGTGATCCTGAAATTTACCATGCTGCGAAGTGCAACGGTGAACACGGCGGCCTCCAGCGCCGCCGCGAGAAGCAGGGCGGTCATGGAACCACGCATCGTGATAACACCGAGCAGACCGAATACGGCCGACAGGCTCCAGAGGATAAGGTCCACCCTCCTGACCGATTTGTACCGGTAGAGCAGCACGTGATGGAGGTGCTTGAGATCCGCCTCGAACACTGGCCGGCCCGTGAGCTTGCGCCTGAGCGACGCCAGGACCGTATCGAGCAGGGGGACACTCAATACGATAATGCTTCCCGATATCCTGTAAAAGAGATCCTTTCCCGAAACGATCGTGAGCAGGGATATCAGCCCGAACATCAACCCGAGAAACAGGCTTCCCGAGTCGCCCATGAATATCTTTGCAGGCGGGAAGTTGAACCGGAGGAAAGCTGACACCGAGCCGAAAACGACGAGCGAGAGAGCGATGACGACAGGCTGATGGAAAAGAAATCCCGCCACGACAAACGACAATGCGGAGATGATCGATATGCCCGAGGCAAGCCCATCTATCCCGTCGACCAGGTTGAACGACGTTGTGATTGCGAGCATCCATAGCGTGACCGCGACGAACACAATGAGGGCAGTACCTGCCGTCAAGTGCATGAGACCGAAATGATCCAGCAGGCCGATCCCACCCGCCGAGACGGATATCGACACTGCGACCTGGAACGAGAGCTTGTAAAGATAGTGCAGGCTGCGGAGATCGTCGATGATTCCGAGCAGAAAAATGAGAAACCCGCTTGCTATGAAAACAGGCAGAAACGCACTGTAGAGAGGATCGGCGGGAAGAAAGAAAAGAAACACGGGGATCAACGTGAACAGGATGGCGCCGATGATCGCGACGCCGCCGATGTGCGCAATATCCCTGATCGTCCGCCCGTTCGGCTTCTCACATATCTTCCACCTGACGGCCATACCACGCACGAGCGGAGTGAAGAAATGCCCGAAGAAGAACGACAGTACAAAAGTTACAACGAGCCCGAAGGGTGTCAAGAATATCTCCTTGAATACATTTGTGTTACTAGAATCATGCTTTCCCCTGTCGATGTCAAGAACGAGTTGCCGGAGGACGGGCGACATAATGGTATGTAACATGTTGTTTGTCCAGCAATTTTTTTCCGCATCACGCCCTCCTGTTTATCCGCATGAAGGGTTTCGCAATATCCATTATCTCCCGGACGGTGACCGCTCTCGACAAAAGCAGCATCACAACGAACACGGCGGTAACCGCGACCGCAAGTGCAATGGCAAATGGGAGAGTCTCCGGCCGGATGCCAAGCAGGTTGTACAGCGCAGCGGTTGCGACAGCGCTTACCACCGTCATCGCGGCTCTGAAAGTATCCGTCCGGTGCCAGAACCGTGGAAACACGCGCGCGAGTGCCCGCAATCCCAATACCTCGATCGGCATATACGAGAACAGTGTCGACACAACCGCGCCCCGTGCACCCCATAATGGAATCAGCAGCATGTTGAGCACGAAGTTCAGCAGGGCCCCTCCAAGCGTCAGCAGCGCATACGTACCCGCCTTGTCGGCGGCGATCAACCCCGGCAGGATTACGGCACCGATGCTTCTCATGACGATCAGGGGAAGGAACAACAGCAGGAGGTCGGCCGAGACGCTGAATTTGCCGGTGTACAAACCGGTAACGAGCGGTCGCGCAAGACAGGCGAACACGACAACCACGCAGGCCGAGAAATAGATCGCGTACCGGATCGATCGATTGACGAGGTAGGAACAGCGTTCCACGTCCCCCGAGGTGTACTCACCGGCCAACGCCGGACGAAGGACCATGATCAGGGCGAATGTGGGAAAGAGCGAGGTTTCAACAAGGTTCCGCGCAACAGAATAAAGACCTACCTGTGTCGCCCCCTCAAACCTGCCCAGCATCAGTTTATCGAGAAGCGAATAGATCGTCACGGATGCGCCGCTCACCGCCAGTGTGGCGCTGAGCTTGAAAAGCCTCCCCCGTATCGGCTCCCGGTATCGCATTCCCGCCGCGTGCGGTCCGATTCGTGCAAGGATACCGAAAACGGCGAGTGCCGGCAGGAATGCAGCGATGGAATACCCGCCGATCACACCCTCGGCATCGAGAGCAAGCACTGCCGCGGCAACTACAAAACCCACGCGCAGGATCAACATCGAGAGCCGCATTACGAAGAGTGTCCGGAAACGCTTGAGGCCGAGTATCATAAGGGCCGACAGCTCGTTGAGGCTGACGGCGACGGCGAGGATCGCGCCCAGGCGGAAGAGCGGAAGCAGGACCGGCTCCCCGAAAAATTCGGACAGCGTCCGGGCAAACAGCGCCATAACGGCCGCCGCGGGGACCGTAAAGAAAAGTCTCAGGATCAGGCTTGTCCGTATGATGCCTGGGATCTTCCAGGCCGCCGACACCTGGTACTCGGAAATCATCCTCGAAGCGGCGTTCCCGATACCGAATTTACCGACGATGAGAAAAACAGTCGTGAGCGCCATCGTCCAGTTGATCAGCCCCACCACGTGCGGGCCCATCCACCGGGCGATGATAAGGGACGTGACAAATACGCTGACGAGCGGCAGCGCCGTCGATCCGAACGACCAGAAGTAACCGGCCGTGAGGGAACCTTCGTGTGACTGTTTCGACTCCATGCAGGGATCAGGGAAAGTGTTTCTCGAGAACATCCGTTATCCGGCCGGCCGTCTTGCCGTCCCAGAGCGGCGGAATATTACCCCGCCCCCGGCCTCCGGCGAGCACCTTCCTCGCCTCGGTGACAATCCTGTCGCGGTCCGTGCCCACAAGAACGTTCGTACCCATCTCTATCGTAATCGGCCGCTCGGTGTTGTGGCGGGCGGTAAGACAGGGAACGCCGAGGACCGTTGTTTCCTCCTGGATTCCTCCCGAATCGGTCAGAACGAGCGCGGCGGACTTCAACGCCCGGACGAAATCGAGATAGCCGATTGGGTCGATCAGCCTTAGGTCCGCGGAACGCCTGAAACGGCCGGTATCCGAATCGATGACCTTGCGGGTGCGCGGGTGGACGGGAAAGACGACCGGGAGGGATTCCGAGATCTCGAGCATCGCGTTCCATATCCCCTCGAACACCTCGGGGTCATCGACGTTGGAGGGGCGGTGAAGCGTAACGAGCGCATAGCCTTTCTCCCGCAAGCCCAACCCGTCGAGGATGCCGGACCTTTCCGCTTTTTTAAGGTAGAAAAGCAGCGAATCGATCATGATATTGCCAACGAAGAAGATCCGTTCGGAATCGACGCCCTCGCGCTCGAGGTTTTCCCTCGCCTCCGGAGAAGTGGTGAAGCAGAAATTCGACAGAATGTCGGTGACCATCCGGTTGACCTCTTCGGGCATCGTCAGGTCGAAACTCCTCAGGCCCGACTCGACGTGGGCCACCTTGACAAGCTGTTTTGCTCCGACGAGCGAACAGGCAAGCGTCGAATTCACGTCGCCGACGACGATAATGATATCCGGCTTCTCACGCGCGACGATCTCCTCGAATGCCACCATGATCTTTCCCGTCTGCTCGGCGTGCGTGCCCGATCCCGCGCCGAGGTACAGGTCCGGTTCTGGAAGCTCGAGATCCTCGAAGAAGATTTTCGACATGTTCTCGTCATAATGCTGGCCCGTATGCACGAGAAGCGGATCCACCTTCCCCCTGGTCCTGAACTCCCGGATCAGGGGTGCGGCCTTCATGAAGTTGGGCCGCGCACCCACGACAACCGCTGCTCTCATTGTTTGTGTTTCCTTTCAAGCGCCTCGTTTATCCGTTTCCTGTAAAGCTTTGCGTAGTACCTCTTGAACGCAGCGCCCTTGATCGGCCGCCACCATTGTTCGTTTCTCCTGTACCACCTGACCGTGCGTGCAAGACCCTCGTCGAAGCCTACACCTTTCTTCCAGCCGAGCTTCTTCAGTTTCCCCGTCTCGAGCGCGTAGCGGCGATCGTGCCCCGGACGGTCCGTGATGAAAGTGAGCAATCCTTCGTCGGCGCCGGTGAGCTCGATGATCTTCCGCGCGATCTCAACGTTCTGCTT
>DAOVFR010000080.1 GCA_030672805.1 Candidatus Krumholzibacteriota bacterium | reverse complement strand
TGAACCGCGCGATGGTCAGTGCCAGGTGGGACGCGACAGTGCTCTTTCCCTCACCCCTGTTTGCGCTCGTCACGAGGAAGCTTCGCATATCGTCACGGCGATGCATGCCGCGGATATTCGAGTAGAGCCTTCTCATCTCTGTCGCGATGGGACTTTCCTGGTCGAACATGTCGTATATCGTCTTGCGCTGTTCGTTGTCGGTCACTGCTTGCCTTTCAGCTTTGATCTTCGCTCAACTCGATCTTGATCCTCGTTCCCCTGAGATTCCTCGCATACATGTACAGGGCGCCGCTTACGATTGTAACGAAAATGAAGAGTCCGATGATCCAGAACAGTATCATGCGTCCCCTCTTCTGTTTCTCCCACGCGAAGTGGGTTACGGTCTTCGGAATGGTCCCGAGTACCGGCAGTTTCATGAACCGCTGCACTTCCTCTATCGTCCTGAAGGAATCGTCCATGTATTCGGTGATGAGGATTGCTCCGATGCCGCACGCCATGCCGAAAATCAGCGCGAGGATTATGATCTTCATTTTGTTTGGCTTTACCGGCACGAGCGGCTTTTCGGCCTTTTCTATCACGGTGATGCGCATGCCGAGATTCGTGCTCAGGGCTGCTTCGGTGATCTGGGCTGAAGTCTTCGATTCAAGGAATGCCTGGTATATCGCCCTGTTCGTTTCGACCTCGTTCACCAGCCTTGCATGTTCCTGTTCGAGAACCGGCCTCCTCTGCATATTCTTCCTGTACTGGCCGATGTACGTGTTAAGTTTTCTCTCGCGGAATCGGAAGTAGTCTATGATATACCTCTGGTAGAAGTATTCCGTTATCAACGGCCTGAGATCTGCAGAGAACTGATCGTATTCACCGTTGACAATCTCCGCTAAATGACCGCGAAGCTCCTCCCACAGGGGACCCGACGTCTCCTGTTCGACCATCGTTTCTACAGCGGCCTCGGTTCCCAGCTCGGCAAGCAGTTGCTCCTCACCGTAGGCCCGGATCCTTCTCTCGATGCTGGCCGCCCGCTCATTGGACGAGACTTTTTCCGAAGAGGGAACGAGTCCGAAGATTGACATCAGTCTCTGCCTGACCCTCCGCAGCGATAGCTCGCTGTTGTCGATCCGCGCCTTGAGCGACCGCTGCCGCGCTTCGGCGGTGTGGACATTCAGGCCGTTCACGGGATTACTCTCAACATCGGTTTCGTTCATTTCCCGATTGATCTGGGCCAGTTGCTTTTCCGACGCCTCGAGCTTCTCCCTGTAAATCGCAAGCTGCTCGATACTGAACGCGCCGGCCTGTCGAAGACCCTGCAGCTGTGCCTGCTGGATCACCGCGATGTACTTCTCGCTGACACGGCTCGCAAGAACGAACGCCGTGTTCGGATCCGAGTCGAATACATTGATACTGAAGAAACCTGGCATCGGGTTTTCAACGTGAATCTTATCCTTCAACAGGCCCACGAGATGCCGCATGATCAATTCCTCGGCGGGAATCCCCGGATCCGGTCCACCGCCGCGCTGTATGGTTTGCTGGACGTCCAACGATTGGTGAAGTCCCAGGTCCTTGACTACAAGCTCCAGAAAATCACGGCTCTTGAGCCTTGTATCGATCATCGCCCGGTACTGCCTGTTCCTCATGCGCGCCCGTTCTTCCACCGGCGTAATATACCGTCCCATCGACCGTGAAAGGATATTCTGATCCTCGAGAGAGAGCAGCGTCACCGATTGATATATCGGTGTCAGATACCGCACACCGATGACCGCGATCACCAGCGAGAGAATGAGCGGTATCAAGAGATAGTACTTCTTCCTCCAGAATACCTTCCAGTAGGTATAGAGATCTATCCTGTGTTTCTCTTCCTCGGGAACGAGCTTCCGCACGTTTTCCAAGTCCCGTCCCCCTCTAGTTGTTCACCAGGATAATGGCGGTAACGGTTGCGGATGCGGTTATCACGCCGAGCAGGACGCGGGGATCGGTGAACAGCGTCCTGAAGAAGTTGCCGTGCTTCGGTATGTTTACCGTATCGTCGGGCAGAATCAACGGGTTGTGCCGCTCGTCTCCCACACTCAGGTACCTGTTGAAGTCGATCTGATAGGTCATTGTGCTTCCCTCCGGAAGCTGCCGGATGATCTTGACCTTGCCGAGGTTGGCGTTTTCCGCGGGCCCTCCGGCGGCGAGTATTGCGTCGATAAGCCTCTTGTCGGTGGACAGTGTGTATGGCGCCGGCTGGAGCACGGCGCCGAACATCCGTATGGCGCCCGAACCCTGGTACCGGACGGAGAGTTCCGGAACGATAACAGTATCTCCCGGGCGCAGCCGCGGCAGACCGTCGAAATTACCCGTATCGATCGAGCTCTGCAGGTTCACGATCATCGTCCGCCGGCCGTTGCCCGAGGCCCGTATTACCCGCACGGCCGTGAGCGAGGCCTGCGCAGTCGTTCCACCCGCTTCACGCACGGCTTCCCAGACGTTCGGCGGGGTATCGAATTCGTATTTACCCGGTCGCAGGACTTCCCCGTGAACGTAAATGTTACGCTTCGACTCCCCTCCCACCAGGATCAGGTCTATACCCTGGATGCTCGGATATATCTCCCTGAGCCTTCTGAAAACGACATCCTCCGCCTCCGCCATCGTCATCCCCTGTATTACGATGGCGCCGATGACCGGGATGTATACCTCACCGTTATCATTGATCACTAGCTGCCTTCCGAGTTCCTGTCTCTGGGGAACGACCAGCTGGAGCCTGTCCCCCCTTGTCAGGCGAATATCCTGGCCGTATGATTCCGCGGCGCCCAACACCATGCAAACCAGGATAAGAAAGGCCAGAATCTCAACCGGTCTTCCGTTTCGCGCTTTCATCACTCTTCCTTCAACAAAGTTACATCTTCACAATATATAAAATTATCCGCATTGCCGTTGCCATGTAAAGGAAAAATTACTCTATTACTTATACTCCCGAGCCCCTGTACCATGCCACCGTTTCTTCGAGTCCTTCCTCGAACTGAACATCGACCGAGTATCCGAACAGTTCAGATGCCCTCGTAATGTCGGCCAGCGAGTGCTTGACGTCACCCGGGCGTGGATCGTCGTAGACCGGATCTACCCGGCACCGGATGAGTTTCTTGAGTCTTCCGTACAGCTCGTTCAGGCTGTACCGGGCTCCACAGGCGATGTTCACAACCTGGCCCCGGTTGTCCGCACATCGCGACGCAAGAATGTTGGCATTGACGACGTTCTTCACGTATGTGAAATCCCGGCTCTGCTCGCCGTCACCGAAGATGGTCGGTTTTTCCCCCCTCAGCATGTGCGAAACGAAGATGGGAACCACCGCGGCATACTGCGATTTCGGATCCTGCCGGGGACCGAACACGTTGAAGTAGCGGAGACTCACCGTGGGAAGGTTGTACACGGACGAGTACACTGAACAGTAGAACTCCCCCGCCAGCTTGCTCACCGCATAGGGCGACAGGGGATGTGTCATCATATCTTCGCGTTTCGGCAGGGCCTCGGTATCGCCGTACGCGGAAGACGATGCGGCATAGACAACGCTCTTTACACCGGCCTTTCTCGATTCCTCGAGGACGACCAGCGTACCCCCCACGTTCACCTCGTTGACGAGGACTGGATCCTCGATGCTTCTCGGCACGGACGCGAGTGCGGCCTGGTGCAGCACGTAATCGACACCATCGAGAGTCTTCGCCACGGTGGATGCATCGCGGATGTCTCCCTTGACGAACTCGACACCGGATCGAAAGTGTTCGATATTTTTTTCCCGGCCGGTCGACAGGTCATCTAGGATTACAACTTCCTCTCCCTGGCTGACGAGCTCCTCGGCGATGTTAGACCCTATGAAACCGGACCCACCCGTTACTAGGTACCTTGCCATCACCACTTCCTTTTCGAATTGTAACCTTTATCTACAGTCTCACGATATTCCCGCTCTCGATACCCTTCAGCGTGTTGCGGGCATCGAAAATCAACGGGCAGTTCTTCACCAGCATCTGGTAATCGACATTCCCGTGCCCGGTAATTATGATCGCGCAGTCGACCCTTGCCAGGTTTTTACCTCCGTACTCGAAAACCGGCACGTTGTCAATACCTTCCAGCCTGTTAACGTATGGATCATAATACTGCACCTGTGCACCTCGCCGTTGAAACAGCCTTATGATATCATACGCGGGAGATTCCCTTGTATCATCGATATCTTCCTTGTACGAAACACCCATGATCAGGATGTTGGAACCGTTGATGCATTTCCTCCTCGCGTTGAGCGCTTCAGAAACCCGGTTGACGACGTGCCGCGGCATCTCGCTGTTGATCATACCGGAAAGTTCGATGAACCGGGCCTCAAAACCGCTCATCTTTGCCTTCCACGAGAGGTAGAACGGATCTATCGGAATGCAATGCCCACCGAGACCGGGGCCCGGATAGAACGGCATGAACCCGAACGGTTTCGTCGCGGCCGCGTCGATCACCTCCCATACGTTGATATCCATACGGTGGCACATCAGTGCGATCTCGTTGACCAGGCCGATATTGACGCTCCTGAAAGTATTCTCGAGCAGTTTGACGGTTTCGGCTACCCGGGCCGAATTCACCCGAACCGGATTCATCCTGGCCGTCTCGTACAACTTCGCGGCCAGTTCAGTGCACCTCGGCGTCACCCCCCCGACAACCTTCGGTATATTCCTTGTCGTGTATTTCTCGTTACCGGGATCAACCCGTTCAGGCGAGAAGGCAAGGAAAATGTCCCTGCCCACCTTGAATCCCATCTCTTCGAGCAGCGGCAGGATCACCTCATCCGTGGTACCCGGATATGTCGTGCTCTCGAGGATTATCAGCTGTCCCTCGTGGAGCGTCTTCTGGATCTCTTTCACCGCCGAGACGATGTACGAGATATCGGGGTCCTTCGTCTTGCGAAGTGGAGTCGGAACACAGATATTTATCGTATCGGCTTCCCGCAACACCGAGAAATCGGTCGTTGCCCGGAGCTTGCCTTTCCTGACTACCTTGTCGAGCTCGGACGTCTTGACATCCTTGATATAACTCGTTGCCGAGTTGACAAGCTTGACCTTCTCCCCGGAAATATCAACGCCAACGGTGTCCAACCCCACCCTGGCAAACTCGACGGCAAGCGGCAAGCCCACGTACCCCAGCCCGATGACGGAGCAGACCGCCTTTTTGCTTTCCAGCTTATCCTTCAGATCCAAATCCTTACCCCTTCTCCGTTTCAGGACTGATCGTTCCGGTTTCCTGAATATTACCCGGCAGATGATTCAAGACGGATTGATATAATCCATCTCACTATAACTGGCGATGGCATTTTTCCCTATCGATTTCGCCCTGTAAAGCGCCGTGTCCGCCCTGTCGATCAGTTCCCCGACGCTCCGTGCATCGTCGGGGTAATTAGCTATCCCGATGCTGCACGTGAGGAGCCCGCGCGTCACGCCGTCGAACCTGAATTTCCTCACGGCGCGAAGAACCCTTTTCCCGAGACGCTTGGCACCCTCGTAGCCCGTCCTTGGAAGAAGCAGTCCAAACTCGTCCCCACCATACTTCGCCACGAGATCGATCTCCCTGCAATGTTGCGTGATGATCTTCGCGATATCCCTTAGCGCCCTGCTGCCCGAGAGGTGCCCGTTCCGGTCGTTGTACTCCTTGAGATTGTCCACGTCAAGCATAAGAAACGAGAACATCGATTTGAACCGGTTCGAGCGCTTCATCTCGAGCTTCAGCGACTTGATCAGAAAGCGGAAATTATATACACCCGTCAGACCGTCGGTGATGGATTCCACCTCGAGCTTCTTGTACAGCAGGTAGTTCTCGAAGGCGATCGCGGCCTGGTTCGCCATCACGGTAAGGAGATGGATGTCCTCCTCATTGAAACGGTGCCGGGAGATGTCGTTGATCGCGACAAGTATTCCGAACAGCGAGTTCTTCGCCATCAACGGCGCCGATATCACCATGCTGCTGGTATCCACATCCCTGATACACTC
Source organism: Candidatus Krumholzibacteriota bacterium (assembly GCA_030672805.1). Taxonomy (GTDB): domain Bacteria; phylum Krumholzibacteriota; class Krumholzibacteriia; order Krumholzibacteriales; family Krumholzibacteriaceae; genus DAOVFR01. The sequence goes on along the minus strand of DAOVFR010000080.1, from coordinate 3,371 downwards.
CGACGCAATGAGCGAGAGATCGAGTGCGAAGACACTCTCGCTCATCCGTATCGAGTTCCCCTCCCGATGAAGCCAGTTAAGGATAGCGCTCGACTCGGGCAGGTCCTCGACCGTGATCTTTCGTCCACGGTCGTAAAGCTGGCCCGTGTACTTGATGATCCGGTGGTTTTCAAGGAAGATCATATAAACACTCTTCGAAGGCAGCAGATCGAGTGCGTTCTCGATGATCTTCTGAAATATTATCCTGTTGTCCCTGCCGGCGCTTATCAGGCTTGTAATCTCGGCAAAGGTACTGAAAAGAACGTCTTTCTGGTCAGTCGTGTGCACCATGGCTAATTTAAAATACAAGAAAACATCAAAAATACTGCATAAGCTATGCCACGGGATAAGATACGTTAATTTTAGGAAGGCATGTACTGCCACGGGAACGGAAGGGGTCAAGGAGACCGGACGTGATTACCTGTATCTTTCCTTCGATGACGCGGATATCTCCTTGATATTCTTGAAGATAAAGTACGCAAGGACGATCGCGAAGATCGCGATGACTGCCGGAACGGCATACCTGAGAGACGGTGGGAGGTGCTCGAACCGGATACTGAACACCCGGTATGCGTGGTAAAACAGGATCCATAGAAAGACAAATAGAACGATTTTTACCACCAGGACGGACATCGATGCATAATAGTACTCCCGCTGCCGTTTCCGCCTATCATGTATCGTCGATTTGAAGCCGCGTCGGTCCGGTTTTCTCAGCCGGAGCATCATTTCTCATCCCCCGGGTTTATCTCCTCGAATTCGGCATCATCGATGGTCTGGTCGGTAAACTTGCCGTAAGCCTCGTTACCTTTGCCTTTCTTTTCGTCCCCGGCACGGGGACCTGGGGAGAGTCTTCCGGCAATCCACCTGCCGATAAACTTGATCGATAAATAGACGAGAACCACGTACAATATGAATCTCAGAAGTCCCATTGTGTTTCTCTTCACCCGGCCGTCCGGCGATCAATTCTGAACGGCGAATTGGCCCGTGAAGACCTTCGCACCCCCACCCGCCTCAAAGGCCCGGATTCGGTAGATATAGACGCCGGATACAAGTTCTCCAGTCTTCTTGAAAATATCACCGCACGGTATGCAGTTCAACCCGGTATGCAGCGGCACACCCCAGGCGTTTCCGATTTTCGCCGAGTCGATCCTATCTCCCTCGAGATTGAAAAACTCAATCGATACGTTCACCTCGTTCGCGAGGTGGATACAGAATGAAGCGCTCAGGAACGAATCGGTTACCGGGTTCGGCTGGAAATGATGCCCGATCACGGCGGTGGCGCCTCCGCCCACGGAGAATTCGCCTGCTGCCGTATTGTTGCCCGGAAGATCGTCGATACCGGTTACATCGACCGTAGCCGTTACATTGTTTTGCCCCGCGTACGAATCATCGAGTAGTATCGGGATTGTGACGTCGACCGAACGAAGGGCGTTCGGGGGATCCATATCGTAGTACCTCAAGGTTTGTGTCCCATGCGCGTTTTCTATCGTGACTGTCAGTTCCAGCTCCCCTCCCGGAATCGGATTTGACCCGCCCAGGTTTCTCATTCGAATGTCGAGGTAAAGACTGTCACCGACTTCGAACTCCCTCAAACCGGTCGGATTGCCGTGCCTGACGAACAGGAGATCGGACTGCAGCAGCGCCACCTCGGCGGCAGATTCCTCCAACCCGGCAAGGAAACCGGCTGCCAGCCCGGTGATGCGTGCGGCCTGCCCGTAATCGATACGATCGGGCGTGTCATTGACCGTGTGATAGTACGGGTAGATCACGTGGAGCCCGTCCCTGAACGGTTCACTGAACATGACCGCGGGTATTCCCCTGTCCCAGAAGGAGCGGTGATCGGAGTTGCCTCCTCCCGGCTTGACCAGCATGATGGGAAGTCCCGGATCGACCGTTTCCCTCGCCTCCATGATCAGGTCGGCGAGCCACCCCGAACTGTAGTTCGTCACGAGATCGCCCTTCTCCGTCCCGTCGACGAGATATCCGATCATGTCGAGGTTGATGACACCGATGATCTCATCGCCGTAGAGGCCGTCGAAACGCTCGGCGAAATCCTCGCTTCCGAGGAGCCCGAGTTCCTCGCCGGAAAAGAGAACGAACATGATGTCGAACGGAAGCACACCCGGATCGAGTACACGTGCGATTTCCAGAACGGCCGCGACACCGGTCGCGTTGTCATCGGCGCCGGGAGCCGGCCAGGTCTGCCAGTTGTCCAGCCACCCCTGCGTCCTGAAACCTATCGCGTCGTAATGCGCCCCGACCATGAAGACACCCGACACCTCACCCGAACCGTCGAGCCTGCAGGCGATGTTTTCAGCCGTATACGTGGTGTCACCGCCCTCCCTGCCCTGGGTTACTGTGAATGGAACCTGGTCTGCCGTGTTGCCCGTATACCGCTCGAGGTAAATGGAGAGAGAATCCGCTATCTCGTGCAGCTCGGCTTCCCTGTATGTAAAACGGCTTCGATATTCGGTCGTCGCCGGATCGATACTGAGAAACCGGACCATCGCTTCGATCGAATCCCGGCTCACCTCCGCCGCCGCGGCCCGTGCTCTCGTGCGATTCGGTTTCGATTCCTGACTTATCCACGGCCCCTGCCCCGTGGACGAAAGCGACAACGGCGCAAGCATGACGGCGGCAACGGCGGTACATACGCTTAAAAAACCCACCCGCCGGCGTATTATCGATACGATATTCATCTGAACTTCATGACCCCGCTTGATGATCGACGCCGGATCGAAAAATATGGCACGCCCGAGAGGATTCGAACCTCCGACACCCGGCTCCGGAGGCCGGTGCTCTATCCAACTGAGCTACGGGCGCGCATAACTGTTTACAACAAGTTAGCAAGATTCCCAAAATCATGCAATCCCAAATTGTGGCAATTTTGTGTCATACTCTTCCCTGCAAGTATGTTTGAACCTTCGAAGCGGCTTCCTGTAAATCCTGCTCTGATACAATATCGTATCGTGCGAATACTGCCGCCGTCCTGTGTCCGCTTATCTTCATCGCCACTTGTTGCGGCACTCCCGCCCTGACAAGATTCCGCAAGGCGCTTCTACGCAGGTCGTGGAATATCAGCCCCTGGACGCCTTCCTCACGTTCACCTGATATGTTGTAACCCTTCCGGCCTATCGCCTCACAGGCCCGGTTCCAGGCTCTACGGAAAAACCTGATCTGCTTGCCGTTGCGGTTGAATACATAAGGGCAATCAAGGCGCCGCTGAATGAATAACATTTTAAGCAACCCCCGGAGCTCATCATCCAGGTAGATGATCCGGCCGTGCTTGTTTTTTGTCTCACTGGCTCCGAGCCGGATATATCCCTCTTTAC
>DAOVFR010000295.1 GCA_030672805.1 Candidatus Krumholzibacteriota bacterium | reverse complement strand
AGATCAAGCAGTTTGACTTTCATGCGTTCCCTTCCGTATCCACTGCGGGCGGTTTCGTTGCGGCACGCTTCGTGCGGACCCCGTGCCGCTGCCGCCGCTCATTTCCTTTTATCTGCCAGCTTCTCGTACAGCTCGACGAGCTGGGCGCTCGTGCTGTCCCAGTTGTACCGGTCGAGAAAGGCTTCCCGTCCGTCTCTCGACACACGCCGGCTCAGCTCCCTGTCGCCGTGCAACTCGAGTATCTTCCCGGCGAGATCCACCGGGTCGTCGAACCGGAACGACAGCCCCCCGCCGGCATCCTCGATGATGCGCTTCAGCGGCGGACAGTCGCTCACGATGACCGGCTTGCCGAGCATCATGTACTGGAATATCTTGTGCGGGATCGTCGTGTCCGTATGCGGGTTTCTCGCGTGAGGAACGAGGCAGACGGAGCTCGATTCTATATAGCTCCATATCTTCTCGAACGGCTGCCAGCCGGTCATCTCGACCATACCGGCGCACTTCAGACCAGCCGCGAGACCTTGCAGATATCTCCTGTACGCCTTGTTCCTGTCACCGACGAGCACGAGTCTCAGGTTCGGAATGTGCTCCCTTACGTGAGGGAGAGCCCTGATCACCGTGTCGAGCCCTCGGTGCGGTGCGAATCCCCCGATATACGAAATCACGAACATGCCCTCGTAGCGCGCTGTGATTTTTGTATCGATCGGTATGCTCGCCCGCCGGACGCTTGCCGTGTTCGGAACGACATAAACCTTCTCGCGAGGGATTCCCAGCCCCACGATTCGCTCCTTCGATTCCTCGATGACTGCGATGACAGCGTCCACATCGTGCAGTATACGCCGCTCATAACGGGACCAACGGCCAAAATTGTAGATCGTCTTTTTCTTGAGCCTGTTCGTGTACCAGACCTGCAGACCGGCAGGGTAGTTCTCGTGGAGATCGGCGATAACGGGCAGGTTCAGCTTCCTGGCGACGGCCACGGTCTCGGCGACGAGCGGCAGGTCATGGACATGGAGAACATCAACATCCCTCTCCCGTGCAAAATGCTCGATGGCCCGCCGCCACATCGGGTCATGGAAAGTGAATGAGAAGGTGTACCGGTGCCAGATTTCACGCAGGCGGCCCATCTCGACCCCCCGGAACGCGTTGATTCCGTCCAGATTGTCGGCGGCCGGCTCTCCCGGTCTCCGCTCGAGGAGCAGGTGCACCTCGTGCCCCGCTTCCATCAAGGTCCGCGCCTCCTTCTCGACCCTGATATCGGGAGGGGGAATCCGGGCCTTCAACACCATTCCGATCCGCATGGAATCCTTTCCTTCCGCACTATCTACACGCTGCACCGAGCAGGACCACGAAACGGCCACGCTTGAAAATGCAAGTATATCGATATGAACGGTCTTGGTAAAGCCTTAGTTGCCCGGAGGAAATCACCCAAAATCTTTTCCCGGAAAGCCAGGGGGCGAACAGGAGTTCACGAGACTGTAGAAAGAGAGTACGTGCAAAGGATCATGATACAGCATTATAATGTAAAGCAACCTTGAAGCGGAGATACGATGTGAGGCGGACACGGTTGGTCCCTGAGAACACATGAAGGAATAGAGTAATGAACGAACGCATAGCCACGGTCAAGAAGATCGTTTACGGCGGGTGGGGGCTTGCTTTCCACGAAGACCACACCCTGTTCATTCCATACACGGCGCCCGGTGATACCGTCAGGTTCAGCGTCGTCAGGAAAAAGAAGGGAAGTCTCTTCTGCCGGATCGAGGAGATAGTGGAACCCTCACCGATGCGGCGGAACGCGGAGTGCCCCGTGTTCGGCTCCTGTGGCGGCTGTCACCTTCTCCATCTCGATTACGACGCAGAGCTCGAGGTGAAGAAGGAGTTCGTAACCGAGAACCTGAGACGCATCGCTGGGATCATCACAGAGCCGGACGGGATCATACCCTCGCCGAACCGCTTCGGCTACCGCAACCACGCCGCATTCAAGATCGACCGGGACGGCCGCGCCGGCTTCACAATGCGGGAGTCGTCGATCATCGTCCCCTTTCCCGCCGATGGATGCCTGTTGCTGCCCGGCGTCATGCGGGAATCAATCGCCGCCATCCCTGCCGGCGAGCTGCCCACGGGCGGCGAGGTCCTTTCGCGCCTGGACCGGTTCGGCGCAGTGCACTTCTGGGGGCTCGAGGAACACCCCGGTCCCCCGGAATCGCTTATGGAGGCCGGCAGCTACCTGTTCCCCGTTACACAGAACTCCTTCTTTCAGGTCAACAGGTTTCTCAATGCCAGGTTGATGGAGCTGGTCGTCTCGTTACCGGGTAAGGCCGGGAGAAAACTTCTCGACCTCTACTGCGGCGTCGGATTTTTCACACTGCCCCTCTCCAAAATTGTCAGGGAAGCAGTCGGCATCGAACGCGAACCTGCCGCGGTGCGCGGTGCATCGGCCGCCGCGAGACTGAACAAGATCATCAACGTGAAATTCAGGAAGGGAAGTGTAGAGCAACTGCTGCCCCGGATGCGGGATGTCGACCTCGTCGTCGCAGACCCTCCCCGGAAAGGCATCCCGGAGGAGGTCATGAACGGGATCATCCGGCTGCGCGCCGCGGAACTCGTCCTTGTCTCGTGTGAACCGCCCACCTTTGCCAGGGATGCTTCGAGGCTCGTGAAGGCCGGCTACATGCTGTCCAGGCTCTATATCATCGACCTCTTTCCCGGCACGTATC